>CAYSOI010000214.1:0-2779 GCA_964432425.1 uncultured Opitutales bacterium
TCCGTGAAGTATTTTCCAGAGATACTCAGGGTGCGATGGGCCACCCTTACACCCGAAGCCGCTATTATCATCTTTACATCAATGGCCAGTATTGGGGCATCTACATGACACAGGAGCGGGTAGGCTCCACCTATTGTTCCAATTATTTCGGCGGGGAAAAGGAAGACTACGACATCCTTAAGGCAGGAGATGGCAAGGTCATGATCGCCTCCGCTGGCAAGATGGATGACTACAACCTCTTTCATGCACAGGCTGTTGCCGGTTTTAAAGAGGATGCCAATTACTACAGGGCGCAGGGACTGAATCCTGATGGAACTACACCCAATCCGGAATACCGAAAATATCTGGATGTGAATAACTTGGCCGACTACATGACCATCACCTACTGGACGGGGGACCGGGATAGTGCAGGCTCAAAGTTTACCCGGCCACGCCCCAATAACTTTTATGGTTGGCTCAACCGGAAAGAACCGGATGGATTCAAGTTCATGGAGCACGATTCCGAGCATTCCCTCGGTGCCAATGAAAATGATATGGTAAACCCCCTGCTCACTAACGATAGCCGTACATGGGATCAGAGATATTTTAACGCCCATTGGCTTCATGAACGACTGACAGAAAATGCGGAATATCGGATGCAGTTTGCAGACCGTGTTTACAAACACCTTTATAACGATGGCGTTCTCACGGTTGAGAATGCTCTCGAAAAGCTCGAAAAGAGAGTCCAGCAAATCGACAAAGCTATCATTGCCGAATCTGCCCGATGGGGAGATCAGAAGACCCATCCTCCCATGGCCCGCAGTCACTGGCTGGCCAATGTGGAGCAGGTTCGGGGATGGATTCGTCAGCGGACCCCCACTGTTATTAGCCAGATTCGGGCTCATGACTGGTATCCCGACATCCACCCGCCGGAACTCTCCCAAGCCGGAGGGCAAGTCCAGGCGGCGGACACCATCTCCATGAGTCAGATATCTGGTAAAGCCTATTACACACTGGACGGCTCAGACCCACGCCTCCCAGGAGGTGCCATCCGCTCAACTTCAGTCGAATACACAACCCCCTTCACTTTGCCCAATAGCCAGACCACCCTCAAAGTGCGTTCCCTACAAAATGGGGAATGGAGTCCTTTACGTGAAAACGCTTTCATTGTTGGGGCTCAACCTGCCACACCAGAAACCTTGGCCATCTCTGAAATTCATTACAACCCCTCTTCACCAACCTCCGCTGAACTGGCCCAGATTCCGGAACTCGAATCCAGTGACTTTGAGTTTATCGAAGTTACCAATGTAGGAACGGAACCCATTAACCTTATGGATGCCCGCTTCTTTGATGGAGTGACCTTGACCTTTCCGGATCTGACTCTTGACCCCAGTGCACGAACTCTGGTCGTCAACAACCGTGCTGCTTTCGTGCTTCGTTATGGGAACACTCACTCGATTGCTGGAGAATACGAAGGCAGTCTTAGGAACAGTGGAGAAATTATCATCTTACAGGATCAGGCCGGCAATACGGCGGCTTATGTCGACTACAAGGATGGAGGAGATTGGCCCGGACGTGCGGACGGGAAAGGCTCCTCCATGGAGATTGTCGATGTGTCTGCCTCTGCCGAAGACCCCGGCAATTGGAGAAGTTCCAGTGAATTTGGAGGAACCCCAGGCTCTGCCGGGCTTGGGGCAGATAATCGCATTGTGATCAATGAAGTCCTTACCCACACAGATCCACCGTTAAAAGACTCCATCGAGCTCCTCAACACCACCTCGCAAACCATCAACATTGGTGGTTGGTACCTCAGTGACTCCGCAGAAGATTTCAAAAAGTACCAGTTTCCAGCCAACCAAACCATCAGCCCCAACGCCTATCTAGTCATTGATGAAAGCCAATTCAATCCAGACCCCACCAACCCCGACGCCAACGGTTTTGCCTTGAGCAGCTCCAAAGGAGATTCCGTTTGGTTGATGGAAGCCGACCAGGATGGCAAACTGGTTCGCTTTGTGGACCATGTGGAATTTGACGCAGCTCGAAATGCAGAACCTTTTGGACGTTGGCCCAACGCCACCGGAAAGCTCTATCCATTGAGCCAGCATACACCCGGTGCGACCAATGCTGCTCCCAGAGTTGGCCCACTCCTGGTGACCGAAGTTCATTACAACCCAAGATCTAAAAATCCAGAGCATCAATTCATCGAAATTGCCAACCTCTCCACAGAGTACGTTCCCATGGCCAATTGGAAACTTCGTGGCGGAGTGGACTACGATTTCCCCGGCTGGGCGGTTCTTCCTCCCAATGGTCTCCTCCTGCTTGTCAACTTCTCTCCTGATGATCCCTACAAGCTGGAAGATTTTCGAACCCAATATCCTCTGTTGCCAGAAAAAGCCCCGATGCTGGGACCATGGGAAGATGGAGACCTTGAATTGGATGCCCACAATATTCGCCTTCTTCGCCCCGATGATCTCCTGGCACTACCAGGCGAAACCCCATTTTACCCAATGGTCATCGAAGAAGAGTTTCAATACTTCGGGCAGGCACCCTGGCCCACCACACCCATTACCAATAACCATTCCATTCATCGCCGATCTTTAACCAATTGGGCATTTGAAGCCACCCATTGGCAATCTCTTGAGCCCACTCCTGGATTGCATGCAAATCTCTATGGAGACGATACTGATTCCGATGGCATGAGTGACATCTGGGAGACCCGGGTTTTCGGACATCTCAATAATCTCCCTACCGCCGACAGCGATCTGGACACCCTGCCCAACCTCCTCGAATATGCCATGGG
>CAYSOI010000214.1:2879-7285 GCA_964432425.1 uncultured Opitutales bacterium
AGCCTCGCATCATGATCAAATTCACCCCTGTTCTTCTCCTGCTATCTCTTTTGGCCTCGACTCTTTCCGTCGTCCAGGCCCGTACCTTCACTGACGTAACAGGCCGTCAGATTGAGGCTGAAATCTTTCAATACCAGGAAGGGTTTGTGAAACTGAAATATCCGGATGGTTCCGTCACCAGTTGGATCCGCCTCAATGCTTTTTCCCCTTCTGACCAGCGATACATTCAGGAACAGGGAAAAACCCTGACTACCACCTTCAAGATGAGCCTTCGGGAAGTGGTTCTGCATGCCAACCAGATTGACCGCATGATCCAGAGTGAATTTCGGGCTCACAACATCCAGCAAAATCCGCCCTCCACGGACGAACAATTCATTCGCCGACTCTATCTCGACGTTCTTGGCCGAATTCCCAGCTATGACGAAGTCACCGATTTCCTTGACTCCAAAGACCCTGCCAAACGCAGAAAGACCATTGATGAATTGCTCAAGCACCCCGGCTACGTCAGCCACAATTACAATTACTGGGCCGACGTCCTTCGCCTCCGCACCCGTGAGAGAAATGGAGACGGCGGTGCCTACATTGAGTGGGTTAAGCAATCCATTCGTGAGAACAAACCCTACGACCTTTTCGTTAAGGAACTGTTGACTGCCGAAGGCTACCCATGGGACAACCCGGCCGTAGGATACTACATCCGTGACGACGGCACTCCACTGGACAACATGTCTAACACCATTCAGGTCTTCATGGGCACTCAATTGGTATGTGCTCAGTGCCATAATCACCCCTTTGAAGACTGGACCCAGATGGAGTACTACCAGATGGCAGCCTACACTTTTGGAGTCGAAACCAGGCTTCGTCCAGAAAACCTCGAAGAAGCCCGCAAATTGATCCGTACCTCCACAGGGGGAAATCGCAACCGGGCTCAATCCATGAATCGTGCCTTACGTGACCTCTTTGAGCCGATCACATTTGGAGCCATGGAGAGTAAACGAAAGCTCAAACTCCCCAATAACTACGCATATGAGGATAGCAAACCCTCCGCCATTGTTCCTCCAGGCCCCCTATTCCGCCAGAAAGTCGAATTCGGAAAGGACGAAACCCCCAGGGAAACCTACGTTCGTTGGATGACAGCCCCCGAGAACGAGCTCTTCGTAAAAGTTATCGCCAACCGAATCTGGAAAAAAGTCATGGGCTACGGACTTTTCGAGCCAATTGACGACATCAAAAAAGATACAGAAGTCTCCCATCCGGAACTCATGACATTTCTCATGAAACTCATGCGGGACGTGGACTTCGACCTCAAGCAATACGAACGCATTCTTTACAACACCCCCACCTACCACCGCCAAGTCAGCACTGCGGACCATGTCAAAGGGGATCCCTACTATTTCCCCGGCCCCATGCTTCGACGCATGTCGGCTGAACAACTCTGGGACTCCCTCCTCTCCATGACCATTCAGGATTCCGATGAACGTTTACTCCGCGACGTGGAAGCCAAACGGGTCGACAACCGCAAAGCCCAGGCCGACTTCATGCTTTCGCTCACCCCACAGCAAATCGTCGACATGGCCGGCCAAATCGCTGACATTGAAGCTGAATTTGGATCACTACGTGACGAAAATCGGGAAAAGATGGCCGCCGCCTCGGCTGCCGGAAACAATGCCATGATCGACAAGCTCGAACAGGAACGCCGCCAGATTGAACGCCAAGCCCGGCAGGCAGTACGTGCAGCACAAAATGAGATTCGCAAAGGCATGGGCGAAGAAATGATGATGACCATGAGCATGGAAGATCGCATGGCCAAGGAACAAAAAACAGAAGTCGAAATAGACAAACGCTGGAAAGGCTTCCCAAAAAGCCTTGTACGTTCTTCCGAACTGCCCTCACCGGCTCCAAATGGTCACTTTCTCCGCGTCTTTGGGCAATCGGACCGTGACACCATCCAGAATGCCAGTGTGCAACCCACGGTTCCACAAGCCCTGGCTCTTCTCAATGGCCCCATGTTCAACGAACTCATGAAGCCCAACTCCGTACTCATGAGGTCTCTTGCCACAAAAGAAACTGCGGAAGAAAAACTTGATGTCATCTTCCTCACCGTGTTGAGCCGCCTACCCTCCATTCCTGAAAAGAACCTCCTTCTTCAGGAAATCAATCGTTATGACGACACCGGCAATGCTAGCCTCCACAACGGATACAGAAACGTCATTGTCGCACTGATGAACACCCGTCAGTACGCATTTATTCGATAACCCTCTGATCCCATTTCACTGATAATTTACTCCAATTCAAACTCCTGATCCAAAATGAAAGAACTACTCCTTAGAGCTGACGAATCCTCCCGCCGCCAATTCATGAACACCGCCGCCCAGTCCCTCCTTGGAGTGACCGTTTGGGGGCACACTCAAAATGTCATGGCCCAGGATGCTGCCCCGGTAGTCGGTGCTTCTCCAAGCCCCCACACCGCCAAAAGCTGCATCTACCTCTACATGAGTGGTGGCATGACTCACCTCGACACCTTTGACCCCAAACCCGGCACTGATCAGGCCGGTCCCGTCAGTGCCATCCGCACCAAAGCCGACGACGTCTTTCTCTCCGAGTATTTCCCTCGCCTGGCCTACCACATGGACAAAGTCGCTCTCGTCCGCTCTCTGAAAACCAACCAGGGCGCTCACGAGCAAGGCAACTACTACATGCACACCAGTTATGCTCCCAGGAATACCATCAAGCACCCCGCGATGGGGCCATGGATGACCATGCTGACTGGTCGCTACAACCGCACCCTGCCCGGAACCGTCGTCATCGGTGGAGGGCGTAGCTCCTCTGCAGGCTTCTTCCCACCACAGCACATGCCCCTCATCCTTGGTAACGCCCGGGAAGGTCTCAAAAACAGCCGCCGCCCCGGCAATGTTTCCGAACCTGAATTTCAGCGTCGCCTGAGTTTGGCCGAAGCCGTCGACCGTGATTTTGTCGAAACCTACAACCAGAAAAAAGTCCTGGCCTACTCCGACATGTACAAAGACGCCGTACGTCTCATGAAAAGTGAAGATCTCAGGGCCTTTGACATCACACGGGAACCCACAGATATCCAGGCTGCCTACGGTGACAACGGCTTCGGACAAGGAGTTCTCCTGGCCCGCAGACTGGTCGAAAACAATGTACGCTTTGTAGAAGTGCAACTTGGCGGATGGGACACCCATACCAATAACTTCACCTCCGTTTCCGACCGTGCTGCCACAGTTGACCGTGCTCTCTCCACTCTGATCTCGGACCTTGATCAACGAGGCCTTCTGGACGAAACTCTCATCGTCCTGGCAACCGAATTTGGCCGCACACCCCGTATTAACGGAAACGATGGCCGGGACCACTACCCACGAGCCTTCTCCGGCCTCATGGCTGGAGGTGGAATCCGCGGTGGCCAAGCCTACGGAAAAACCGATGAATCCGGCTCCCGCATCATCGAAAACCCTGTTCTGGTTCCAGACTTCAACGCCACCATCGCAACTGCACTCGGATTGCCTATCAATCACACTCTGTACTCCCCATCCGGTCGTCCCTTCAAAGTCGCCAACAACGGCGACCCGGTGACCGACATCGTCGGGTAACTCAGATTCTGACAGGTTCACCACAAGGTCACAGGAGGGCGGACATTCCTGTCCGCCACATCAGCAGGTTGGAAACCCAGCCTTCGTAGGAATTTGAGCTATCTTGTTTCCTAAAAGATGGCCACTTTCACGAACAGGTTCCATAAGTTGCAGGTAATACAAAACCTGCTATATTGATTAACTTATGAAACTCCCGAAAATCTACCTGTTCACTGTACCGCTATTCTTCCTGATCACCTCCCCGCTCCTCAGAGCACAGGCAAACCCATACCAGACCGCCAACTTTCCAGCGACCAACAAGGTCTGGACCAGTAATGATTATGTCAACGCCTACAAAATCATCCTCGCAAAGCAGGTTCCTGTGCCTTCCATGTCCAATCCCCCCGGACAGAAAGTATTCGCCCACCTGATCAATCCCGAAAACCTCAAGCCCTACCTGAATCACACCCAAAAGCAGGCAACTCCAGAAAACCTGAAGCAACGAATGGAAGGTTTTTTTCAAGTCCAGCAGGTCATCAATAAATTGCAAAAGCTCTATGTGATCCTTGCATCCCAAGGACACCGACCCCATTCAGAAATGCGCCAATTGCTCGTCTTTTCCCTGCAAATCTCTGATGTGGGCATGGTCCTGACGGCAGAGTATGAGGGGTTCGTGGGGCTTGGGTTTCAGGTCACATTCATCAATGGCGGATTTGCCAGTGGGGGCAGCTCCCAAATTAGTGATGCGGAACGTCAACAAGGTGTCCAACAAGTACATGCTCTTCTCCGGGTGGCCTTTATGTCCGCAGAAGCCTCATTAAA
>CAYSOI010000215.1:0-2295 GCA_964432425.1 uncultured Opitutales bacterium
AAAAGATAACCTTTTTCCTGAAAAGCTCCTGGTGTGATTCTCCAGGAGCTTTTCTATAGATTACTCAGATGCGTTGTCTTTGCGTTTGAGCAAATCCAAAAGGTATTCATGAGACGCCTTCACCGCTCCAGGTTTCACACTTGGAGAAAGCTCCAATACCAGAACCTGGTCAGGACGAAAAAATTTGCTGATCAATTCAAAATCAATGGAACCGGTGCCCAGTTCCTGATGATCCCGGTCATTCCCGACGACATCATGGATGTGGAATCCCGCCAATCGATCATTGTTTACCGACAAAAGGTCCATCTGTGAGGTAAGACCTGCCAACTGTTTAATTTGAGCATGGCCAGTATCATGCCAATAGCCTACGGAGTCCTGCTCAGGAAGTTGGTCAAGGAAATGGGAAAACTTACTGTCCAAAGGTAGCTCCATAAACCCCTCCCGGTTCTCCGCACAAAGTTGAATCCCCAACTTCTTGGCGTCCGGAAGCACTCTGGCATAGGAGGCAATGACATTCTGAAGAGCAATGTCTGCCTTTTTCATGACCTTGTTCGTCGCTTTCTCCAAGGCCATCAGAAAAGGCATATCTTCAGTGAGATCCGCATCCGGCCCCATAGCGTCACGCAGTTTCTCGACCTTTTTGAAGGGATCAAAAAAGAACATCCCCACCACGCTGCCTGAATGCATGACCACTTTGGGAGCTTTGACCTTGTCGGTCAGTTCCAGAGTCTGGTGAGTTTGATGCACCCACATCTCCCGTTCCTGCTTATCTGGAGAGGAGGGCTGGTAATAATTCGGTGCCGCATGAAAGACACCCACTGGCAATGGGCAAAAATTATGCGTCGATGAGATCTGAATCCATCCTTCCTCTACAGCTTTCAAAATGCCCGGTACTAATGTGACCCGTATACCGTGGCTAAGCTCCGCATACTCAAACCCCATATCGGCGATCTCTTTCAGCATTTCATAGCCATCTTCATGGCGGTGCGAAAGCCAACAACTGGAAAGGGATACCTTGTATTTCATAAGATGCAGAGAACAAAAAGGCCCAAGTTTCTTTTCATGTTGAAACCTTGGGCCTTGATAGAAAAAGATTTAATCCGGGCTCAGCGTTCGTACTTGAGGCGTACAAAATTATTAAAGACGGCCATCTTGACCTGTCTGCGCTTGGCCACGGAGGGCTTCTCGAAATAGCGCTTCGCACGAACATCGCGAATGACACCTTCACGGTCGAGGCGTTTCTTGAGACGGCGAAGTGCCCGTTCTACGGGTTCACCTTTTTTAACTTTTACTTCAACTGGCATAAGGGCGGTGTAGATTCGAAATTTACGCCCATCGGTCAATTCTTTTTTAGGAATAATTAAAAAAAAGTTGTTTGCAGAAATGCCGAGAAAAAGAGCAACTGGAAACAAAATGACATCAAAGCCGCACATTACGATAAGATCGGGAGGGCAAACTGGAGCCGATCGGGCCGCATTGGATTGGGCCATTTCCAAAGGTGTCCCACATTGCGGATGGTGTCCCCGTGGCCGCATTGCAGAGGACGGGATTCTAAATTCCAAATATCACTTGTTGGAAACCGAGACGAAAAACTACCCGGAGCGAACTCGAAAGAATGTTGAAGATGCAGATGGGACCGTCCTGTTTTCGATCTCGAACACATTGACTGGTGGCACTCTGCTCACACAACAATTTGCCCAAAGGTTCAACAAGCCTTGGTTGCACTTGCACCCCTCCTTGCAGAATCCCGCTCAATCCCTCCCAATATTTTATAGAGCGATGGGACTTAAGAGATATAAACATTGCTGGCCCTCGATTATCAACGGAACCCAATATCTGCAAATTCGTTGAAGAGGTTTTGAATGAGACATTTGGAGAAGCTGTTCTTCATAAATGAAACTTTTTCGAAAAAAATCCGAGACTGTGTTTGACAGGTAAGCAAGAGAAGCTATCAACGCTTGATCTTTTTTTCGAACCTAGAATTTTTTCATCCAACATGTCCGTTAAAATCCGTTTACAAAGAGGTGGTGCTACACATGCCCCACACTATCGCATTGTCGTTGCGGAGTCCCGATTTCGTCGGGATGGTCGCTTTATTGAGGTGATTGGCCGTTACAATCCAATTGCCAAGCGACACTCTGAAAAGTGCACGATTGAATTAGACCGTGCCGACCATTGGTTGAGCGTGGGAGCCCAGCCTTCCGGCACTGTCAAAGGGCTGATTAACCGTTTTCGCCGTGGGTTCTATGAACCATCAGCAGAAGAATTGGCTGCCGCAGAAGCAAAAGCAAACCC
>CAYSOI010000215.1:2395-7278 GCA_964432425.1 uncultured Opitutales bacterium
GAGCCCACTCCCGAGCCGGTAGAAGAGGCAAAGGAAGAAACCCCTGCACCAGCAGAGGAAGCAGCAAAAGCTGAAGAACCTGCTGTCGAAGAAGCGGCAGATGCGTCCGAAGCTCAGGAACCTGAAGCCTCTGCAGAAGAGCCAGCTGAGCCTGAAGCCGAGGAAGAAAAGGAAAAGGAAGCCGCCGAATCTTAAGGCGTTCCTTATATAATAATAAGTTAAGGATTAGTTCACAGAGCGACAAAAGCTTTAGCAGAACATTCCTCAGCGATTTTGATCATGCACCTCGAATTGAACTGGCCTGATGACTCCCAAGTTGCAATTCGATGTAATTACTCTCTTTCCCGGCCTGATTGAAGGTTTTGCCAAAGAGAGCATCATTGGCCGTGCGGCCAGAAATGATCTAATTGGCATTGGTGTACATAATCTTCGCGATTGGGCTACTGGACCTCAGAAAATGACGGATGATCGTCCATTTGGAGGTGGAGCCGGTATGGTTCTCAAGCCTGAACCTTTGTTTGAGGCCATTGATGCCGTCTCTACCGAGGAAACCAAAGTCATTTACATGAGCCCTGATGGGGAACCCTTAACAACGCCCTTAGCACAGGAATTGGCTCAAGAGGTGCACTTGGTTGTCCTCAGTGGCCATTATGAGGGTATCGACCAAAGAGTTCGCGATGAAAAAGTTCACCAAGAGATCAGCATCGGCGACTACATTTTGACCAATGGCACCTTGGCCTGTGCGGTCATGATTGATGCTGTGTGCCGGTTTGTTCCCGGAGTCCTGGGCAAAGAAGAATCCCTCGGCCAGGATGCCTTTTCCGATGATTTACTCGGCCATCCTCAATATACACGGCCGGCCGATTACCAAGGCCTGAAAGTGCCTGAAGTACTGCTTTCCGGTCATCACGAAAATATTACCCGCTGGCGGCAAAAATGGCGTGAAGAGAAAACTCGCCAACGTCGTCCAGATCTTTTAACAACCCGATAAACTTCAAATAAAAGAAGAAAAATGAATACTCAACAGCTCATGGACGACGTGACAAGTGGCGAATTGAAGCCCGGTCGCGATAATTTCAAAGTCGGCGACGGTGTACGTGTACACGTCCGAGTCATCGAAGGAAATAAGGAGCGTATCCAGATTTTTCATGGTATTGTGATCAGCCGCAAGGGCCATGGTATCCAGGAAAGTTTCACAGTCCGCCGGATTGCCTCCGGTATTGGAGTTGAGCGGGTTTTCCCCGTTCATTCCCCACGGATCGACAAAATTGAAGTGGAGCGTGAAAGTATGCCCATGCGTGCAAAGATGTACTACATGCGTGATCGCATCGGTAAGAGCGCCATGAAGGTAAAAGAAAAGCGCCTCGTAGAAGGTGCAAAGTAAACTTGCCTAATAGCAGTACCCTTTAATATATTGTGAGCTCAGATGGGGTTTTAGTACCCTGTCTGAGCTTTCTGTATTTAAGGAAGTGAGGGCAAGTTCGAGGGTCTCATCTATTCAATTCCTGGTTTGCAAGGACCTGTTTCTGCCCGTTGACAGAAAATATGTTCTATCTCATTACTTTTCTGTGATTACTGAAGTTCTTATTCCATGAAAAAAGCCCTGATTATCGGAGGGGGATGCGTAATAGGCATTTTGCTCCTGCTGGTATTGAGTATCATTATACTCTTACAACCGGCTACCCAGAAAGCTCTAGTCCTCAACTCACTAAAAAAAGAATATAGTGAAGTGGACCTGAGGAATATTCAGGTATCAAGAGAGAAGGTTGTATTGGATGATTTCATTCTGGGAGATGATACCTTTCTGCTGGAAGTGGGCAGTGCCACCCTTGAGGGCGATTTGGTAAAAATGCTTCTGGGAAAGAGTGTCAATATCGAGAGACTGAGCGCCACTGGTGTTCAAGTCAAAATCAAGGAATGGGAAAAACGGGAGGAAGTTGCCAAAGGTCTGCGCAGACGGCTAACCCCAGGACGGCGATTCCATGTGAATTTCCTCTCAATCAATGGCAATATTGAAACTCCAGCTGGAGAATGGAGAGGGCAGATTGATGGCGAGACAATTGGTGCTGGCATGCGGGGCAGAATCAGCTGGGATGGTGAAGGTGCTCTAAAAAACCAGGAGTTTAGCTCTATAGGAGAGATCATCGCAGGCTATGATCTGGACGGCGATATTGAGAAACTGGAGCTGGATGGAAGATTCTCTTTGGGAGCGGACTCAGAGTATGGAGTGAGTGGGAATGTAAAGTTTACCGAGGATGTTGAGATCTACAACGCTCAGGTAACTTTGGGTGCCCAACCAGCAGAAAAATCAGCTCCCTTACTCCAAATCATTGGAAATTATGCAGAAAAATTGGATCGTCTGGAATTGGCCGTTCAAGGAGAATTCAATAAAGAGATTGTCCGTAATCTGGCGACAAATCAGGTAAAAGAGATCCCTGAAGACTTTCAGTTGGATTTGGATTTCCAGGGCATCTATCAACACGGAAAATGGGTGCTGGACCGTGGAATATTCGATGCCCAGTACCAGAAAGGAAACGTTAAGCTGGAGTTGTTAAAGCCGTGCCAATTCGATATCGGGAAAGGTACCTTCAAAGGCATCCCCATAGGTGCAAAAATTATTGAGATCGATATGGTCGTTCCAACAGAATTGGTGTTTCCTGAGAAACTAGTTACCGGCCCCTCCCTGCAAGCCAAACTCTTTCTGGAGAATCAATACCAGGGGTTTGAACTGAAACCGGAGAAAACTCTTGATTGGAAAGGCTTGAGCTGGATGAAAGAAGGTATGAAATGGACCAATGGACTGGAGGTCTCCGCCTTGCCAATTTTGAAGAAAAGTGGAGAGGCCTACTCGTTGGACTTGAGGAACTTTAGCATTCAAAATGCAAATTCCAAGTTGATCGAGGGTAGCATTAGCCTGGATCGGCCTGAGAAAGAAAAACGTTGGCAATGGGACACAGAGATCCACCTAAAACTCAGCCCCATTGAACAGCTCGTCCGAATCAAGTCTGAGCTCAAACAAAAGTACTTTTCCCTCGAAGAACGAGCAACGCTCCGTCTTGGAGGTGAATTGGAAGAGTCCAAAGTCAGGATTACCTCAGGTAAATTTGAAATTGCGAACAAGTGGACTCCCCCATGGTTTCGGGCGGAAACCTTGAAGGATATCAACTTGAGCCAAAACCAGGAGAACCAATTGCATATTGAGCAGCTAGGCCGACTCATGGAAATCCAATTCAGAGAGCTGGAAGCCGAAAGACTGAGAGAACTTTGGCCAAACCTGGAATTGAATGTAAGCCCGATAAGTAGCCATTGGGCATTGACCAATGACATCGAAGAAGGCCTGATCATTCATACCTTGGAGCCTATTGCACTGGAAAATGTAACATTCGGTTGGGACAAGACCACTTATGTGCAAAGAGGGTTAGTCGAGGGAATGGTGGAGTTTAAAGCGTCGCCGAATTGGGAATTAAAGTTGAATGATGTAAGAATTGGCCATCCTGAAAACCCTGTCGCTACAGGTAACTTTGTCTACAAAACCAGAGAAGAACAGGAGGCATCCTGGAAAGGGAATTTTGACATTGAGCTTCCACAGGCATCCCGCTCTGTCCTTTTTAACGGCAAAAAAGATTCCATCCAAAACGGAACCTGCCAGATCCACCTGGAAAAAGAAGACCCACGGCAGGGAACCTTGGTCGAGTTGGCATTACGAGATACGCAGTTGGAGAAGTTTCCCGATGAAACGCTGAACCTTGACGTAGATATAAGAATCGGTATGGAGAATGCCGAACTGCTGCAAGTAACTTTTCAAGTCCCCGAGGGAGAAACAAAGGTCTCCAAGGGAAAATTTACTGGGGATAAGGAAAATAATTACACATTGAAGTCGGAATCTCTGTATCTGAACCATTGCCTGATACTGGCAGAGACCTATTCATCCTGGAAAGGTGAGCCCAAAGCTTCAACAGCTAAACCTGTACAAGAACTAACGCCAGAAGCGTTGCCCCAATTCACATTTACCGGGAATTTAGAAAAGTTCTTCCTGCAGGGTAGTGAACCAATGCAGAATGTCTCTATTTCCCTGGAATCCGATAAGGATGAATTCTTACTGAAAAAGTATTTTGCCAAACTTGGAGAAGGTCAGATGGACGGCACCTTTCACTACAAAATCAGCCCATCAGAATCATCGGTTACCGGTTCATTCGAAATCAAGGATATCCTCATTGAGCATTTTCTACCTCCACCCGAAGAAGGCAAATTTACAACCTTTGCCGGACTGATGAATTTAGGCATGACCTTGAACTCCCAAAGTGGAACCAACCCCAAAACCATTATGGAAGGGGCGGAAGTGCAGTTGCAGGCAAATATTAAAAACGGGCACTATTACTTTTCTGAAATGGATGAAAAGTTTGATTCCGTGATCAATGCTGCCGATAAAATTAAGAAAGTCGGAGAAGGGGTGAAAGCCTTGCCACTGATTGGAGATAAAGCTGAGCAACTGACTAACACGGCACAAAACGCGACCAAAATGATTGGAGTGGGAAGCAATTTATTGGAAAGTGTCCTGAAGCTACCTGGCGTCCGGGAAAAATTAACCAAGGTCGATTTTGATTCCCTGCAAATCCAGGCACATCGTGAACTGCTTGGCAAAACACGAATTGAGACCTTGAAGCTTCGTGGCCCCTCCATTTCCGTTGATGCAGAAGGCGAAATTGCCTCAATCCCTTTAACCGATATTCATAATGGCACCTTAAACTTACACCTGACTCTGGGCACCAAGGGAGTCGTAGAAACATTTTTCGGTAAACTTGGCCAACTCCAATCTCACTACAATCCCGATGGCTATCGCCTGTTTAAAGCCAATCCACTTAGAATCACAGGAACCCTTGGCC
>CAYSOI010000216.1:0-7251 GCA_964432425.1 uncultured Opitutales bacterium
GTCTGGCCGGAGGAGGATGAGACTCCCAGTACCCCCCGATCAATCTACTTTCATCGAGCCTCTCCAACAGCCTGACCAACCCTGCCGGATGATAGCCCACAGCATGGGCCAATCGAACGGCAAACACATCCGCCTCCAATTCCTGATCATCCCCGTAACCTTTATCGAGCCATCGACTTACCAGGGAAATCAAAGTTCTTTTCACAGGACCGCCGACCATGGAGCCCATCGATAAGACCTTCACAACCTGCGAAGCCATGGCCCTCTCAAAAGCATGATTCTTAATCACATGCCCGATCTCATGCCCAATGATCGCAGCAAGAGCATCTTCATAATGAGAACACAATCGGATCAACCCTTCGGATAAAAAAATATATCCACCGGGGAAAGCTACGGCCTGAGCCTTCATACCCTGAAGGCAGCCAAAATGAAAAGTACGCCTCTGGTCCGTCAGGCATTTGACCAATTTTTGCCCAATGGTCTGCAATGCTTCAGCCTCGGAGCCTTCATCGACCAATTCGACCTCCTCCAGAAACGCACTTGCCATCTGTAGCCCCAACTCCCCTTCTGCCTTCAAGGCTTCCTCCTCCGTTCCAGCCAAAGCGGAGTAGGTCCACTTCACCTTGGCCACCGCATCGGCGGCACGTTTTCCAAGACCATCAAAAAAGGAATCCATTTAACATTTATGTAAAAATTAATAAAATCCCGAAAAACTATTTGCCAGAGGCAATGAATCAATCGAGCATTCCCCCCGAAATCAAGCCCACTCCTACTCGTTATAATTCCAACGAGATTTACCAACATGAAAAAAATACTCCTCACCGGCCTCACGGCCCTCTCCACACTTCTGCCCCACACCAATGCAGAAGTGCTCCAACTGAAAGACTCTCCGGTTCAACCTTTCGCCTACGGTAGGATTGCTCCGATACAGCAAACCATGACTAAGCTGGGCCAGGCCCTGCAAGCCATCAAACCCGGACCGGAAACGATGATGGTGACCGCAGGCATGGGAATGGCTTTTGGTGATCCAACCTTCGCTACCTTTGATGCCAAGGCCAATACTGGCATCTATGTACTCAACAATTTCGATGGAGAAGAGGAACCCACCATCATCGTTCTCCTGAAAGTAGCCAATGAAAGCCCTGTTGTGGCAGCCATGGAAAAGAACATGGGCCTGAAAGCCAGCAAACAGGATGGCTGGACCATTCTGACGAATCATCCAGAAAAAATTAAAGAAATCCCGGATCTGAAACCGCTCATTGCCCACACCAGCCAAAAAGCCACTGCGGACATTCAAGGCGGCGTATTCTCCAGCCCGCTCTTAAGCAATGCCTTTCTGAAAACCCAAATTAAGGAAGCCAAGAAAACTGTCGGGGATTTGGAAAACAAAGATCACGCCAGTGGAGCCGTGGCTCTGTTTGACCTGATTCTGGAAGAACTTGACGACGTCCAGTCTTTTGGAATTGCCATGACCATGGAGAATGCGGCGTTTAACGCATCTTATTCCCTGGGTCTTAAGCCAGGCAGCAAAATTGCCAACTCTATCATTGCACCTGGAGCCGATATCCCTGAAGCCAAACTCCTGAATGAAGAAGGCTTGGTCAGTGGAACTTTTGCCTACAGCAGCAAAGGCTATTTCACCTACTGGAAAGACCTCATGGCCAGATTGAAACCCAGCATGAAAGGCGACTTGGCTGAAATTTTTGAAAAAAGTGAAGAATATCTCAAGAAAACCGAGAAACAACTTCCGGAAATCCAAACCGGTGCCGTCAACTTCAACATGTCCACTCAGGGCTTTATCCCCAAACCGTCCTTCAACGCAATCATCCCTGTAAAGTTCACCTTGGAAGAAATTGTTGAATATCAAAAGACCGAAACAGAATTGGGGCTGAAGTTAGTAGAATTGATGGGCAAACTTCCGGGACTGGATGAAATCTTTGGTTCCGAGGAAGTGCAAGAGAGCATCCAGGAAGCCGCCAAGACAGAGCCAAAAAAGATTACCATTGCAGGACAGCCAGGGTACTACTTTGAGCAACCCATGGGCTTGCCGGAGGAACTTGAGTTGGAAGATGAAGACGCTGCAAGTTTTGGTTACTATGCAACGATTAAGGATGGCCTGCTATTGACTGGAACTTCCAAGACCGAAGTAGAAACCAGCCTCAAACTCCTCAACTCAGGAAAAGCGGCATCCAAACCACTCAATGCCAAACTGGCTCCAGGAGAATTCATGAAAGGCAACTTCAACGTGAAGCCTTATTTCCAAATGATCATGGGATTCACTATGATCGCATTTGATGATGAAGAAGCCGAAAACCCAATCATGAAAGAGTTTGATAACCTTCAAGTCGCCCCATGGCCCATCTCCGTTACCTACAAGGATAGTGATTTAGACACCAACCTCTCAATCTCCTATGCATCTTTGAATACCATCACAACCTTCAGTGAAAAGATGATGAAAGCTGCGATGAGTGAAGATAACGTGCCCTCGCTGGACATTGAAGAAACCACTGTCGACCTCTCGAAACTCCAGATTCCCATGGACCTGGAGTTTGCTTTGTCCAATGGCGGAACCACCACTCTCAGCAAACTGACCCAAGGCAAAAAGGCTGTATTATTGGACTTCTGGGCCAGCTGGTGTGGCCCTTGCATGGCTCTAATGCCGGAACTCAAAGCCAAAGCGGCCAAGCTGGCACCTCAAGGTATCGTCGTTGCCGGAGTGAACACCGAAGCCGAACCCAAAGTTGCGGAACGTACCCGCAAGAAGCAAGAGATTCAGTTCCCATGGCTTGTTGAACCAGAAGATGCTCCCCTGAGCGATCTGCTGGAAATCGACTCCATCCCCCGCATGATTCTGATCTCTCCTGAAGGCAAAGTCCTCTACAATGGTCACCCACAGGACCCAAGACTGAATGCAGCCCTGGCTCAATTGGGAGTGAATCTGTAAGACACGGGATTCTCGTTTTAAACACAAAGGCCAGAGTCGCCCATGGGCGGCTCTGGCCTTTCTTTTGGATGGATGGGTCAAATCCGACAGATCTGACCCATCATCTTAAAATTTACGCCTCAGCCTGGATGTTCAGCCAAGTGTGTACGTGGGGTTCGCCACGGAAGTACCAGACCATGGAAGGCCCTTCAATCTGCCAGACGTCCCAGACCTTGTCATCTCCGAGGTCTTCCGCTTTGTAAAAAGCCATGTGGAGATTATCAAAGCCATTCTTGGTGACATAGTTCATGGCCTCATCCGCATCTTCCTTGCGGAACATAGCCATCAGCGACTTCATCACCTTTTGCATTTGCTCCTGTTGGTCCTTGGACAGATCTCCAGCACGGATGCCGGGGAGACCTTCCTTTTTTCCGGTCAAAGCAATGGTCTTCATCCCACGTTCACCACGACTGCGACCTAAGAGAGCCACATCCCGTTGTTTGCCATCCAGCATATCGAACACCTTGTTCGCTTCAACAGCCTGATACCAATAAGCGTTGCCCGGGTGATCCGGTTTTTCATAAAAGCCACGGGCGGCATGTCCGTAAAAAATGGGACCACCAAAGGCAGCACCGGCCACGCTGTTTCCATCGCAACGACGTGTGCAATGACGACCGGTCAAAACGAATTCAAATTGGCCATCCGGTTCACCAAATAAACCAATGGAGCACTTTTCCAAACCTTTGGATTTACTGTCATGAGCCACTTGGGCGATCACTTTGTCCGCATACTCTGGACTGTGAATCTTACGAAAGATCTCCTCAATCATGGCCTGCTGATCCTTGTTGAAAAACTGCCCAACTCTTGGGCGGGTGATTTGCCAGTTGTTGTCGACTTTTTTACGGAGAGGATGATTGAAGTCGAAGACCACTTCCTTTCGCTGCTGTTCATTCAAGCTGCCAAAGAGAGATTTGACGACCTCTTCTGCTGGCGAGGCTTTTTTCTTTTCGGCTTGGATGGGAAGTTGTCCGGCACCAGCCAACACACCTGCGGCTCCGGCGGTTTTCAGAAAGTCACGGCGATTTTTCATAGGATTCCTTTGTTTTGATGATTAGTGATAATGAAAGATTAATTACCGGATTTGGCATCCACACCGGAAACCTGGCAAAGCACTAAGACGCGCCTTCCTTGTGAATTGCTCAATGACCCGACCATAGCCTGCACACCTTCGGGAAGTGTGACGCTGGTAACCAGTCGCCTCTTCCAGGTTTCCAAATTTACATCCATGTCCACCCCAATCCCTTTTGCCTTTTTCTGGCAGGTCACTTTGGTGGACAGAAAGTCGCCAATGGAAATCTCGGCCTGTGTATTCTCCAGAGCCGTAATTCGGGGTGCAGAAAGAATTTCGGCCCCCGGAAAGGTCTCCACCTTTTTCCAGAAACCTGCGGGCACCTGGCTGCGGTTCAAGCCTTCGAAATCTCCAGGCAAACGTGTTGCTAACAGCTCTTCCTTGACCACATCATAATCCGCTTCATCCAGCTCCAGAAATTTGAACTCGATCTGAATTTGCGGCTTTGCCCATGCAAAACCAGCGGTGAGTACGAAAAGGAAAAGATAGCCAAAAGAACGTTTCATAAGAAAGAAGCTAGAGCGGAAGACTCATCTTACAATGGAAAAAGTTTCCCATTTCTGACTGAGAATTCTGTATTTTTAAACAATCCAGCAACGGCTCAACGCATCACCTGTCCCACGATCATGACACGACGCCCATCCCTTCGCTCCAACTCTCCGAAACAGACGGTCTTGCCAGAAGTCACGATCTGACGGACCTTCATGATTTGTTCATCAAATTGAGGCAATTTCACGCCCTTCTCTGTCAGTTCACCTTCAGTCAGCATCTCTCGAAGAATCAGTTTCATCGCAACATCCACGGCAATGTCCCCTTCCCCGGCAAACGGCACAAACAGAATCTCATACCCCAGAAACGCCTGATCAGTCTCAATGCGACCATCCACAGGATTCCGTGATTTCGGATAACGGAGATCCTGCCCTACTTTGACTTCCCCTCGACGCCCTATCTGAACAGAAAGACGAGGCACATTCTGCACATTCACCCCTCTCATCTCCCCCAGTTTCTGGAAAAAACCATGATTCAGAAGCTGCTGATAAATGGGCTCCCCGGATTCTTTCCTGCCCACGAGTTTTGCCTCCATGGCCAGATTGAGATCAATTGACTGATCTTCCGATACCTCCAGTAGCTTCAAATCCAAAGTAATAATGTCATTTGCAGCCTCAATCGCCAGAGGATTGCACAAGGCAAGCAGCAGGATGATTGAGAAAATTGGATTCATATCAGGCAATCATGCAAAACATTGGACATTGTCTATAAAGAAAAACAAACCCACATTTTCAGTCTCGACACACTCCACCATCCTCAAATTCTAACGCACTCATGAAATATCTTGTTGCCGTTCTTCTCATTTCCACAGCACTGCAAGCCAACACCAACTGGCCCGGTTATCGCGGTCCACTAAAAGATGGGACCGTTCCCAATGGAGCCAACCTTCCCCTGGAATGGTCCGAAGGAAAGAATGTCACCTGGAAAACTGCCATCCCAGGAAAAGCCTGGTCCTCACCCATTGTCTGGGGAAAACAAATCTGGCTGACCACGGCATCGGAAGATGGCAAGAAACTCACCGGTATCTGCGTCGACAAAGATTCCGGAAAAGTCCTCTACGAAAAACTCCTGTTCACCATCGATAAGCCGCAGTTCGCCCACAAGTTCAACAGCTACGCCTCGCCCTCCCCGGCACTGGAAGAAGGTCGTGCATACCTCCACTGGGGCTCTCCCGGAACGGCTTGCATCGACACTGCGAACTTCAAAACCCTCTGGAGTCGTGCAGATCTGGAATGTGACCACTTTCGTGGAGCAGGTTCCTCACCCTACATTTATAAAAACCTTCTCATTCTTACGATGGATGGAGCGGATCTCCAGTACGTCATCGCTTTGGACAAAAACACTGGGAAAACCGTTTGGAAGACCGATCGTGCGACCGACTTTCAGGATCTTGATGCCAAGGGAAAACCCAAAAGAGATGGCGACATGCGGAAAAGCTACGCCACCCCACTCATTATCAATGTGGAAGGAAAAGATCTCCTCATCAGCCCTGGAGCCAAGGCGGCCTGGGCTTACGAACCCATGACCGGCAAAGCCATCTGGCAATTTCGCTACAAAAACCACTCCAGTGCCAGCCGTTGCCTTTATGTCGATGGTCGCCTATATCTCAACTCAGGTTACTCCGTAGCCGAACTGTTTGCCGTCAACCCCGATGGCAAAGGCGACATCACAGACACCAATACAATCTGGGAAACCCGCGGCAGCACCATTCCCAAGAAACCATCTCCCATCATCCATGAAGGTCTCCTCTACCTGTGTTCTGACAGTGGAATCGCCACCTGCCTGAATGCAGCGACCGGAGAAGAAGTATGGAAAGCCCGTCTGGGTGGCAATTACTCCGCCTCGCTCATCCGCTCCGGCAACCGCATTTACGCCTTCAGTGAAGACGGAAAAGGCATCATCTTTGCAACAGGAAAAACCTTCAAAAAACTAGGAGAAAATCTGCTTCCAGACGGCTTCATGTCCTCTCCCGCCGCATCCGGGAACTCACTCATCCTTCGGACCCGCAAGCACCTCTACCGCGTCGAAACAGCCAGTAAATAGCTTCTCCGGAACTGGATCAACCGCGTTGACTGGCCAAGGTTCCGCATCCTGAAGTTGTCGAGCCTATGTTAAGCAGCATCGCCCTTCTTCTACACCTGGTTGCCATCAATATCTGGGTGGGCGGTTCTTTTTTCGCCATAGTGATTCTGGGCAAGGGCATTATAAAACTCGAAACCCAGCAGCAACTGCTGGTATGGCAACTCGTGTTGAAGCGGTTCTTTTTCTGGGCATGGATCGCAGTCGCAGTACTGTTGAGCAGTGGCACTGGGTTGATTTACCTTCGATACGCCGGTTTTCAAAACACTCCACTCCACATTTTGCTGATGGGGATCATTGCCCTCCTGATGGTATTGAATTTCCTCTTCATTTACCTCGTCCCCTATCGGCAATTTCGACAACTCGTACAGGAAGAAGATGTTGAGGTTTGTTTGCAAAAACTTCACATGATCCGCATGGCTGGAATCCTGAACATCGTCCTCGGTATCTGTATTGTTTTTGTGATCACAGGCGGCCCCTATCTCCTCTATTGAAGCCGGAGTGATCCTTATCCCCGAATCCCTGCACTCCCGACCCCCCGAAACTCTCCGAGATACTGCCCATCATTGGA
>CAYSOI010000217.1:0-7227 GCA_964432425.1 uncultured Opitutales bacterium
AGTTCCAATCGGAGTCATCGAAGTCTGGAGTGTTCCAGCCTTCTGGTGGAGCTTTGCCATTATCAAGGAATTTCCAATCCGATTGACGTGGGATGCGAACGATTCCCTCTGGTTGCGGAAGGGCTTCCTGTGGTTCTGCAACCGGATAACTGGCGATCTTGTACCAGAAACGGCCGTCGTGAGAACCTTGCATGGTTACCCGAAGAGGGGCTTGGTCATTGGCGTCAGGCGTGTGCACGGTAACCTTGGAAACTTCGTGTACATCCTTGAAATCAACACTGAGCCATTTGGGGGTTGCTCCATCGGGCTCAGATTTCCAGGTGGATTCTTTGTCATGGTCAATCGACATGAGTGGGTTATACTCAATGCCGGTATCCGAAGCGAGGGCACCGGCGGGAAGTTCAGCCGTTTCAATCTGACCTTCGAAAATACCCGAGTGAGCTTCCGTTTCCTGAAGGTCCACCGTCACTTCATCTCCACTGGTGGCGACCAGCTTCACCGGAATGGTGTCAGGGCCATTGGAGAGGTTGCGGTCGCCATCATCGACGCGAAGGTAGACTACGTTGCCGGGTTTGATTTGATTTTCCGGGCGGTCAATGGACTTACGAAGATCCATGTCCTCCTCTTCGGTTTCTTCTGTAAGTGCTTCGGTGAAGGTTTCTTCTTCCTCGAGAACAATCTTACTGGAGGAAGCGTAGAATTCCGCATCGGAAGCCACATGAATTTCGTTGGTGCTCAGGATGTGAAACTTAAACTCATTTTTGAAGGCTTCGGGATAATCCACCTTGATGACATCTCCACCTTTGAGTTCGAGAGTTTTACTGTCTGGCTCGGCTTTACCAAGGATGGTTGGAATCTCCGTCATGAAGAGCCCTTTCCCTGCTCCACCACTGACGAGGTAGGCGGTTTCAGAATCTTTACCAGGCTCGGTAGTGATGATCACGGGAATCTTGGTGTGTCCGCGGCTAATGCCCAAATCTCCATCTTGCACCACAATGGAAAGGGCTGTGCCCGGAGTATGCCAACGTTTGGAGCGTTGTCCAAGGCGTCCAACCGTACGAAGCAGGTCGAGCTGATCTTTGTACCGTTGCTCAACTCCGTAGACTTCAGCCAGATTGAAGAGAGTTTCATTGGCCAATTCCGCATCGGGCATCTTTTCCAGAACGTTACGGAAAATCTCACGAGCGGTATCACGGTCTTCCTGACGGTGAGCCAGTACACCACGAAGGAATTCCGCACGGATCATCACCCGGTGAAAACGGCTATTCGAGAGTTCCTCGAAGATCTCTTCCGCTTTATCATAGATCTTCTGAGCCATGTAGGTTTCACCAACTCCGAATTTTGCTTCGGTGGCCTGTTCTGTATCTTTGTATTGGTTGATGACGGAGAGATATTCGTTACGAGCGATATCGTAGTTGGCCGCCTTTTTGTAGTTGTCAGCCAGAAGCAGTTGAACTTTGGCTTTTTCAATAGGCGTAAATTGTTTGGATTCACCATTTTGGACCAGCCAGGAACGAAGGATATCTTCTGCTCGGTCATGATTCTCCTGACCGCCGCCGAGAACATGAGTGTTTGCGGCGAACAAAACGATGTCCACAGGCAGCTCATGGCGATGTTTATCAAAGAGAGCTTCATTGGCTTTGTAGGAATCCAAGGCGGATTTCTCATCACCAAGACGAAGGTGCAGGCCAATCTGAAGCAATGGAGCCAGAGGGCTATTTTCATCAATTGTGATACCCACGGCACCCATTCTGGAGTAAGCTTGGGTGACCATGGAACGGCCTTTGTCTTTTCTGCCTGCGTCAATGGCGGTAATATTGGCCAACATATTTGTTAGCAGGGACGCGGCCTCTGGATAATCTTTGCGCCCCATGGCGGCCTGGGCATAGGACATCATGCGATCGTAGTAAGTTGTGTTATTCCCAACTGCCAAAGTGGCTTCGCGATAGAGCTTGAGACGTTGCATGACCGGGATGGAGTCTGAGGAATCCAGTTCCAAGAGAGCAAGAGATGCGGCAGCACTGGAACCGTAGGCCTCTACAGCCTGAACCATTTTGAAAACCCGAGCTTTGGTTTCCGGCTCCGCCTCTTTATCTGAACGCATCCCATCGACCCAGTAATTCGTTGGGTTATCCCACATTGTCCACCGATTGAGCGGATTGGCTTGTTTGCGTTGATGGGCTTGGCGGAGCACCTGCTCCATTTTGCCAAAATCTTTCTTTTTGTAGTAGATGTCAGCTAACCAGGAGGCATAAGACCCTTGCTGGATGGAATCTGCTTTGAGAAGTCCTTGCAATACAGGTATTTTGGCATCCTGTTCTTCAACCAGACCAAGCAGGCGTTCTGCCAGATAACGATTTTCTGTGCTGTTAGGATCAATATTAACATGGCTATTCCACCATTGCTTGGCTTCTTCTTTCAGGTCATTTCGGGAGAGGCGGTCACCAATGTCGGCCGCATAGCTCAACTCTGTGCCATGTGCATCTTCAGAGGCACGGGCCCATGTCAGGATTTTGGGAAAAAACGAAGGTTCTTTCATTTTCTCCGCTGCATCCAACATGTTTCTCCAGAGGCCGGAGTTGTTGCTTTTAGGGACAAGGGTAAGAATATGATTCAATGCTTTACGGCGGTCTTCATTGTTTCCGTAGCCATTAGCTGCTTCGAGGTAGCTATTGGCGTAACCAAAATCTTCAGGGAAGCGTTTGGCCAGGATGCCGTAATACTTTACTGCAGGCTTTTTGTCGCGTTCGTAGTGACGTGCATGATAAGCATGAGTTCCCAAAGCTTTCTTTGCCTGCTCATCGGTTAGTTTAAGTTTTGCGAGAGCTTCTCTAGCATCAACTCCCTTTTTACCACGTGTTTGGTAGATGCCCCAGTTTTTGATAACATTATTGTTGGCAAGATTTTTAGCGTGAGTTTGCAGGGTATTGGCCCGCTGTTTTCTCCACTTGTTCTTATCTCTTTTGTAGGCGGCAGATTTCTCCTTCAGGTAGCGACGGTAGTGGCTGTTTTCAGGATATTTCTTCACAGCTTCAAAGATGAGTGTTGCATCTTTATTGAATCCCTCGGTCTCCTCTTCCTTGTGGCTATCGAGAAGCCAATTCATGGCGTGGTGAGCGTAGTGGTTGTCGACCGGTGTATTTTGAATGAGTTCACGAGTGGTTGCCCGTGCTTTCTCAACGTCTTTGACACGGTCTCGGTATAGATCGTAAGCCAATGCATAATTGAGAGCCCATTTGTTTCGTGTATCTTGGGTCAGAGCTTCTTTAAGTTTGGCTTCGACTTGCTGGTGTTTACTTTCATCCTGGGCGACCCACCTTACATAGTGTTGAGCCATTCCATGAGCATGAGCATCTTCCAACATTGCTCTGGATGCGACTTCACCGGCTTTATTTAAATTTTCTTCTCTAGCATGAGAATGCGCCAAGTATCCCAGCATGCTTCCACGATAAATGCTGTCCGGGAAATTCTTCAGGTATTGATCAACCAAGGGGGCAATGACTCCAGATTTTTCCTGCATACTGTTGAGAGCATCCAGAAGAACTCGGTGTGTATGTTCATCCTTTTTGATCTGTAGAGCCGCCTGATAGCCTTTGACGGTGTTTGCCTTCTGGCCTTCGTTCCAGTAATGAGAAGAGATCTTGGTATAAAGTGTGAAGCGTTCATCCTTGGAAATGGGAGGGTTCTTGGCCAAAATTTGTGTGCCTACCTGAATCGCGAGACGGCGATCACCAGAGCGGTCAGCGGAATCAAATGCTTCATTGGCAACTTTGGCAGCGACAGGACCTCTAACTCGGCCCAGAAGTTCCAATGCCAATGTAGCGGCTTCCTTATGAGCACGACCATTGTTCAATGAACGATAAATTGAAATTGCTTGTCCAGCGTCCTGAAGTTTTCCGTTTTTTCTTTTGTAGGCCGAGGCATAGGCTTTTGCGGCATCTTCTTTTTTACCGGAACGTTCTAACGTTTTGGCAATATGACGCTCTACTTCAGAAGTTTCCGGGGCATCCGGATACATTGAGGCAAATTGCCTGCCAATCGTTACAAGATCCGCATTCCGTGCAGTAACGAGGAAACCATCAATCAACTTCAGCATCACGTCTTTGTGTTTCGGGTGCTCTGGTTGAGCATTGATGAAACGGCGGCCAGTACTGACCAACCCAAAGGCCCGGCCTTCTTTGTAAAAAATCTCGATGAGTTCCAGCATGGTCACCGCAGCAGTTGGCGATGTGTCGAGGGTCTGATTGAGGCGTGCTTCCAGATCTGCAATCTTTTGATCCAGAACACTGAGCCCGCCCGTTTCCGACTCCGGTTCCGGTTCATCCTGAGCTTGAAGGGAGAGAGGGACGAGTGCCAATAAGGCGAGGATGCGGCTGAGTTTCATAATTATTATCCTATATATTTTTGTAAATCTGTGGGTATCTTCAGGGAACCATTAGAATCCGGCTTTTGCCAGAGCATCGCTGATACGCTTGGCTTCACCAGCTAACTTACTCTCGGGAAAGTCTCCGATGAGACGGTCAAATTGACGGCGAGCCTGGCCTTTTTGACCGACACGGTATAGACAGCGTCCGTAGTTGAAGAGGATGACATCCAGGAAGTTGGCGTCAGGGTGGTCCTGAATGACATTTTCAAATACATCAATCGCCCGTTGGTAGTCTTTTTTCTTGTAGTAGAAATTGGCCATTTTCGCAACAGCATCGCCGACACGACCACTCTCCGGGAATTGGTCAAAGACCTTCTGGTAGGCATCAAAGGCACGTTCATAAAGGGATGCGGCTTGATTCGGGGAGGCATTTTCAGCCATCTTTTCGTAGCAAACGGCAATCCCGTATTGGCCTTCTGAACGAAGAGCACTTTCCTGAAGCCGCAGAAGATTGCCGTAGAGTGTGATAGCTTCCGGAAGATTCCCGCTCTCCATCGCAACTTCTGCCTGAGAAAGAATAGCATCATCCACGAAGCCGCTATTTGGGAACTCTCTCATGAGCCGGGTACTCATTGCACCCGCAAGACGCATATTGCCTAATGCCTGGTAGATTTCCCAGAGCTGTACATAAGTGTTTTCAAGAATGGCTCCGCCGAGCTTTTGTGCTTCTTTGGCAGTTTCTTCTGCTATCATCAGAGCTTCCTGATACTTCAGGTCGGCTTTGTCCTTTAGACCGAATTCTTGGTAATGATTGCCAATATTGGTAAGAGCATTGGCGGTTTTCAATTGAGTCTGAAGGCGAAGTTCCGGGTCTTCAATTTCCGTTTGTGTAACTCGTACTCCACCAAGGTTGCCCTCAATACATTGTGCTTCGGCTTCATGGATGACGGGGGCGGCTCCCATATTCATCTCGTCATTGTAGATCACACGGATCGTATCGCTGGGTAATCCTTGGAGAACAAAGTCTTCCGGATTCCCTTCTTCGGCTTTTTCCAAGGAAACCGTTGCACGAAAAACTCCGGTATGAAGTGAATTGTCGATGGGGGCCGGAGGCGTGTCAGCGTCTTCTGGGGCCGGTGCTTCTTCTCCTGCTTCTCCATCCGCTCCAGTTTCTCCAGTTTCCTCATTATCTTCTGAGGTTTGGTAGGCAGCTTTCTGAACAGGAACTTCGGTGAGAATGATGTTCACGCTGTCGACCTCTTTAAATCGGTCAATAACAGGGTCATCTCCTTGCAGCAAAAAAACGGCTGGGTCTGTGCCGGGAGGAATCTCAATTTCGCCCTTGGCAATAATTCCTGCGATCTCTTCTTCAATTTCAGAAGTCTTTTTTCTACGATAAACCCCCATGAGAGCCTGAATGGTATCGGCATTGTCTGTACGATCCATATCTGCATCTTTGATCTGTACGTTTACCACTTTGCCCAACACAGCTCCACGAAGTGTGTCCTGGAACGAACCATCCGTAATTTCCACAACTGCATTCCCCACAACCGTGATCTCCTTGGTACGGGGTTTATTGAATTCCATATCGGAAGTATGGGAATCCGTGTAGGTCACAGTTACCTTGTCGTTGCCGACCAACTCCACAATTCCGTTACCAGGAATAGGCTTCCCGAGGTCGGTCAGAATGGAACCCAAGGCCAACTTTACGTTGTTACCGACAGGGATGCACTCGATTTCCTCCTTATCGCCAAGTGTGGTGCTAATCACAGCAGGAACTTTTTGACCGTGTTCCAGAATCGCCAAGTCTGCGTCATCAATTTTTACAAACAAGCGTTTCCCTGCCTCTACCTTCTCCAAGGAAGTGTCATCATTGGTCAGTGCTGTGCCGACTTTTTCCAAGGCTTCAATCGCCCGGCTGTAGTGCTTCTGATTAAAGTGAGCCAAGCCAATGTAGTAGTAGGCCGAGTTTACGTATTTTGTGGTAGGAAATTGTTCAATCACCACACGAAATGTTTTGTAACATTGTGCATAGTGACGGCCTTCATAGAAGCAACGACCCAGCTTCAGAGTCGCTTCAGCTCTCATGTCGTGGTCTTCATTTTCCTCTGAAGCGACATTTTCAAAGTGTCCACGGGCTTTGTCGTAGGCTCCTTTGTCTTCCAATTGAAGGTTACCAAGCCTCATGTGAGCGGTAAAACGATGCTTATTTCTCGGGTAACGCTCCAGGACAGATTGCCAGATTTCAACAGCTTTATCCTTTTCACCTGCGTCATATCTTGTATCTCCGGCTTCAATCAGTTTTCGTGCAGCTCGGTCTTCAATGAGAGAACCACGAAGAAGTGGTTTTCCCTCTTGAGCATGAATGGAGGGAGTGAGTGGAGCGAAGAGTGTCGCAAGGATCAGGATTCGGGTGCAGATGGATTTTCTCATTATGTGGATGATTGAATTTGAAAGCTTGTCGATTTCGGAGAAATAGCAGTTTAACAGCCCAAAGCCATGAATCGGATGGAATTAAGCTATCTGGTTTCATAGCCCCAGAGGAGTAAACCTTCCCATGGGATTTTATTAAAATTCTGGATGGATGAAGAGCATGTTCAATATCAGCATTCAGGACTTGTAAAGTGGGAATAAAAAAAAAAGCCGGCGTCCTTCCCGGACGCCGGCTTTTGAAAGGGGGATTTAATCTAAGTTCAGGAGAAAAGTTCGAACACTGGATTCGAACCTGCCTGGGTCAATTTGATTGGACGCTCCTGAGGAGTAATGAGAGTTTTCGTCCAGTCAGCACCAAGTGCGTGACAGATGGTTGCAGGAATATCCGATGGCTTGATTGGGGTGCTGTCAGGATACATGCCGTCCTT
>CAYSOI010000218.1:0-4074 GCA_964432425.1 uncultured Opitutales bacterium
TCAGTCGCCCCAATCGAACTGGAGGCGGGTGTAGTAGCGGGTGTCGAGTTCTTCCCGGCCATTGACGGGTTGGGAGTTGTAGTCGTTGGAAAATCCAAGACGCAGGCTCCACAATTGGCTTTTTACGAAGGGAATACTGACTCCTGTGTCCTGCGCCAGGCGATAGTTCTCGGTGAATTCTGAAAAGTCAGGCACAAAGGTGACCGTGGTATCCAATTTGAACATGTCCTTGTAGATCATGTGGTAGTCTAGTCCGAGGTCCATGGCTGGATCTTCAAAGGTATCTCCTGTGGAGTAGGATTCATGGCGATAAGCAAAACCGGCACGAAACCCAAGGCTTCTATCGGCCTCCTCCAAAAGCTTATAACTGATCCCTGCCGCAGTTGTGGAACGCATATCCAGGGCCTCAAACTCATCTTTTTCGAGTTCGAACCGGGTGTACCAGCCATACTTGTCTTTCAGAATGGATGCATAATCCACGCCGCCTTTGGTTTCGTTGGCGGAGACTTGCCCGTTTCTTTCACTGTTGAGGACGGAAAAGTAGAATTTCAGTTTATCCTGTGGGCCTTTCAGGGTCGCGGCAAAGTTGGCCGCCAGGCCGAATTCTTCACTGTTTCCGTTTTGCCCATTGAAGTTAAGTCCTGCAGTGTAGCTCCATTTCCGCTTTTCGGCAGTTTGTTTGGCCTTGAGAGCAGTGACGACGGGGTCTTCGAGGTCTTGCTGCCAGACATCCACAACGTCTGGGACTTCTGCACTGAAGACTCCGTTGCCTGTGCGGACCAAGATTTGAGGAGGTTGGGCTCCTGGTGCAATTTGCCCAAGGAGGGTGGAACCTTTGCTCAGACGTACATTGACCATGTTTGCAGTTTCCAACCGGATGACTTGCGTCTGGTCAATTTTCACAATGCCGGAAAAGCCGGTATCGAGATGAATCGATCCTCCAGTGATCTTGGTGATGGTACCAGTCAGTATCGAGCCATTGTTCGTGGTGACGGAGTCCGCGAAGGTCAATTGGATGGAAGCCATTAACGCAGCGATGCCGAACAGGGCGTGTTGAAGGAATCGACTGGAAGTTCCAGACGTTTTAAGGGGCACTTGAGTATTCATTTGCAGGTAACAAAAGTTATTCGACCAGGATTTCCTTGGCGGATTTGCCTTGAGGGATCATGGGGAGAACGTGCTCGGTATAGGGAACGATCACATCGAGTAGGTAGGGGCCATCATGCTCCAGCATTTCCTTGATCGCGTCACGGAGGTCTTCCCTTTTGATTACTTGACGGGCTTTGACTCCGAACCCTTCACAGATTTTGACAAAGTCGGGGTAGAGTCCGTCTAGATTCTCCGGGCTCCCGATATTTTCCGGATCACCGAGAATGGTTTGTGCCCGGCAGCCATCATAGAAACGGTCTTCCCATTGCATCACCATGCCGAGGTGTTGGTTGTTCAACAACAGGCACTTGGCGTTGATTTTTTCGATCGCAGCGGTGGCGAGTTCCTGGATGTTCATCATGAAGGAGCCGTCACCATCAATGTCGATGACTTCTTTATCAGGGAAAGCGACCTTGGCTCCGATGGCAGCAGGATACCCAAAGCCCATCGTGCCGAGGCCGAGTGAGCTGATGTAGGTACGGGGCTCCTTGTATTTGTAATGTTGGGCAGCCCACATCTGGTGCTGGCCAACGCCAGTGGTGATGATGGCGTCACCGTTGGATTCTTCGTAGAGAACTTTGACGGCTTCCTGGGAGGTGATGTGTTCACCATCTTCGTAAGCAAATGGATAAGGGTGTTCTTCCTTCCAACCATTGATGGTGTGCATCCAGTTGGTCAGGTCAGGCTTCTTGAACTTGCCTGCCTCAATCAGCTCGATCATGCGGCCCAAGGCATACTTGATCTCTGTCTGGATTGGATAATGGGCATGTTTGTTTTTGTTATGCTCCGAATTATCGAGGTCTAAGTGAACAATGGTGGCATCTGGAGCGAATTTATCGACTTTACCAGTGATCCGGTCATCAAACCGGGCTCCTGCACAAATCAGAAGGTCACTGTCACAGACGGCCCAGTTGCCGACAACGGTTCCATGCATGCCAAACCAATACAAGGCTTGTGGATGATCTGGATCAAAGGCTCCCAGCCCCATCAATGTGTTGGCAACAGGAATTCCCGTCAGTTCGGCAAATTTGCGAAGTTCAATGTGAGCTTCTCCAGAGAGGATACCGCCCCCGGTGTAAAGAACCGGTTTTTCCGCTTTGCTCAGGAGGTCCAGAACATTGAGGAGATCTTCATCTTTGGCCTTGGGGATGTCGGGTAATCCAGGAAGATGGATCGATCCTGGGAAGACAGGCTTGTACTTTTCGACTTGAACGTCTTTGGGGATATCAACAACGACCGGACCTGGGCGACCGGAAGTGGCAATATGAAAGGCTTCTTTGATTACCCTGGGTAAATCTTCTTTATCCAAGACCAGGAAGCTGTGCTTTACGATGGGAAGCGTCATCCCGTAGAAATCCGTTTCCTGGAACGCACTTTTTCCAATATATTGCTGATAAACTTGGCCGGTAACAGCAACCAGTGGAATACTGTCCATGTAGGCATCAGCAATACAAGTGACGAGGTTGGTTGCCCCTGGTCCACTTGTCGCCATGCAGACTCCGGCTTTTCCGGTTGCACGGGAATAACCATGAGCCATAAATCCACCTCCTTGCTCAATGCGAGGGAGGATTGTGCGAATTTTCTTTGAGCGATTGAGTGCCTGGTGCATTTCCATGGATGCACCACCAGGATAAGCAAAGATCACATCCACGCCCTCTCGTTCCAGTGCAGCTACGAGGATATCTGCCCCTGACATTTTGGGACCGATCTCGTCGGGTTGCTGAGGAAACTCCGTGACGGTTTCTGATTTCATTCTTTTACCTTGTGTATTTATATTACTGGATTATTCGCAGAAAATGGCCCGGTAAAAATGCTGAGGACCATGAAGTTGACAAGCGTGAAAACTATGAAAATCGCCTTCCTTGGAGATATTGTTGGCCGCCCAGGCCGAAATTTTGTGTTGGAGAAACTGCGTGAACTGCGCCGTGACTACCAACTCGACTTCATCATTGCCAATGGTGAAAATGCGGCTGGAGGAGCCGGAATCAACACTCGGATCGCCACCAGTTTGCGGAATACCGGAATCGATGGGATCACACTGGGTGACCATGTTTGGGACGAAAAAGGGTTCACCCGGGAAATTGGGAAGCTGGATTGGTTGTGCCGTCCGGCGAATCTTCCGGAGATGAATCCTGGCCAGACTCACCTTCTGATCGAAAAAGATGAGATGAAGCTTGGGGTTGTCACCGTTTTGGGGAGGCAGTTCATGAAAACTCATTCCGCCTGCCCGTTCCTCACGGCAAGAGAGTATGTGGAGAAATTAAAGTCGGAAGGTGCGACCGCCATTTTGGTGGAAATTCATGCCGAAACCACGTCCGAGAAGATCGCCATGGGGTGGTATCTGGATGGAATGGCCAGCCTCGTCGTTGGCACGCACACACACGTTCGCACGGCGGACCACAGGGTCTTGCCGCGGGGGACGGCTTACCTGACCGATGCAGGCATGTGTGGCCCACATAAGTCAGTTCTCGGCCGGGAAGTGGAACCGGTCCTGGGACGGTTTCTGGATGGAGTGCCCCGTAGATTTACTGTGGCTACGGAGGATGTTGCGATCAGCGGCTGCATTGTTGAAGTTGATAATGACTCCGGCCTCGCCACATCCATTGAGCCATTGTACCTCGAACAGGAAATCCCTACACCTGAACCCGAAGAGGAAACGGAACAGAAATAGGTGTACAGAATCTTTAATCTACTGATATATCCTGATTAATAAGTCATTGGAACGACCAAAAATTGAACCACATTTCCCAAGGCTTGCATCATTAATTTTATCATGCGTCATCTAATTATCTGCACATTTGGACTTGTCTCCATCAGCCAACTTTCGGCGGAGGTGGACTTCACTCAGGACATTCGTCCCCTACTCTCCGACCGCTGCTTCTTTTGTCACGGGCCTGATAAATCTACCCGAGAGGCCAATCTTCG
>CAYSOI010000218.1:4174-7219 GCA_964432425.1 uncultured Opitutales bacterium
CGCCGCTCCCCGAACCTGAAGCTGCCCACTGATGAGCAGCAGTCCAAGATGGATGATCTTCGCAAAAAGATCTCCGAAACCGAAAAGAAGGCCAAACCTCTCCTCGCAGAGTTGAAGAAGAAGCGGGAAGCCCTCCAAAAAGAAATCAACGAAGAAGCAGACAAGATCAAGTACACAGAACCTGGCCCCGACCTGGATAACCCTGATGCCAAGAAGGCTGATCCTTCCGACCCCGCACAATCTCTTGCCGCCTGGATCAAGAAAAACAAAGGTAACAACAAGGTTCCCAAACCAGTCCTCGATGCGATCAAACTCCCATCAGACAAACAGAACGACAACCACAAGAAAACGATCCACCGCCACTACATCACCAAAGTGTATGGTGCGACCAAAGACAAATTTACCAAAAAGACCCAGCAGGTCGCTGAAATTGTAAAGGAAGAAGCCAAGCACAACGGCGAAATCAAAAAGCTGAAAGATTCCCTCGCTGCTGAAGACAAGAGAGTTCGCACTATGCTGGTCTCCGAGCCTACCAAACCACGCATGGTTAAGATTTTGCCTCGTGGCAACTGGCTGGACAAGTCCGGTGCAGAAGTTCAGCCCGCCATTCCAGAGTTTCTTGGTAAACTGGACACCGGAGAGCGTCGTGCCAATCGTCTCGATCTCGCAAAATGGGTAGTGGCCAAAGACAATCCTCTCACCGCCCGTACTCATGTAAACCGTCTCTGGAAACTCTTCATGGGCAGAGGTCTTTCCCGCCTGCTTGACGATCTTGGCGGACAGGGGGAACCTCCTACACATCCGGAACTCCTCGACTGGCTGGCCAAAGATTTTCAAAACAATGGCTGGGACCAGAAACGTGCCATTCGCCAAATGCTATTGAGCAGTACTTACCGGCAATCCTCTGCCGTTTCCCAGGAGATGCAGGAAAAGGATCCAGCCAACCGACTCTACCTTCGCCAGGACCGGTTCCGTTTGGATGCCGAGTTTGTCCGCGATTCTGCCCTCCATTTGAGTGGTCTGCTCAAAGATGAAGTGGGTGGTCGCAGCGTGAAGCCATACCAGCCCGCAGGTTACTGGCAACATTTGAACTTCCCCCGCCGCACCTGGAAAGCCGATACTGGGGACGCACTATACCGTCGCAGTGTCTACACCTTTCGTTGCCGCAGCTTCCCGCACCCCGCCATGGTCGCATTTGACGCACCCAGCCGCGAAGAATGTACCGCGGAGAGACCCCGGTCCAACATTCCTCAGCAAGCATTGGTATTGCTAAACGACCCAACCTTCGTCGAAGCGTCCAAGGTCTTTGCCGAAAGAATTCTTCGCGAAGTAAAATCGAAAAAAGCCGAAGACCGCATCGGTTGGGCATTTCAACAAATGCTGACCCGTGAACCGACAAAGCAAGAAAGCCAGATCCTTGGCCAATTCTTCACCAGTCAGGAGCAACGCTACAAAGGCGATCCCAACGCCGCCAAAGAACTGCTCGCAACTGGAGCCAGTCCTGCCCCGACCGACCTGAACACATCCGAGTTGGCCGCCTGGACTTCCCTCTCCCGAGCCCTCTTCAATCTCTACGAAACAACATCCCGTTATTAATTTTCAAATTCAAGGAAACCTGTCATGAACGCCAATCTCATCAATCGCCGCTCCTTTCTAAATCAAGCCTCCATTGGCATTGGCTCCGCTGCTCTGGCCAACCTGATGGCATCCCAACAATTGCAGGCCAAAGGCTCCACTGTATGGCCTGAGAACGTGGATCCCAGAATCAAACTTCCGCAAAAGGTTAAAAGAGTCATTCACCTCTGCATGGCTGGCGGACCTTCCCACTTGGAGACACTGGATTACAAGCCCAAGCTCCGTGAAATGGACGGCAAGGGAATGCCCAAATCCATTACGGAAGGTCAACCCATTGCTCAGCTTCAGGGCCGCAGAAACGACCTTAAATGTCTCGGGCCACAACATGACTTTGAGCGTTACGGAAAGTCAGGCCAACTGATCAGCAACCAGCTTCCTCACATTGGCAGCATTGCGGATGACATCTGCATTATTCGCTCGATGACGACCCACCAGATCAATCACGATCCGGCTCACACTTTCTTTAATACAGGGACACAAATCTCCGGTCGTCCCAGCATGGGATCCTGGGTGCTGTACGGACTTGGTGCAGAAACCGAGAACCTGCCCGGCTACGTCGTCCTGACTTCTGTTGGTGGTGGTCAAAGTCAACCCATCGCAGCTCGTCAATGGCACAGTGGTTTTCTCCCCAGTAAGTATCAGGGTGTTCAGTTTCACTCCAAAGGCGACCCAGTCCTCTACCTTGGAAACCCTAAAGGCGTTTCCGAAAAAGACCAGCGCAGCCTGATTGATACAGTCAACTCCTTGAACTCTCATCGCAATGAGACCATCAATGATCCGGAGATTGCAGCCAAGATCAGCCAATACGAAATGGCCTTCCGGATGCAGGCCAGTGTCCCTGAGTTGGTCGACATCTCCAAAGAGTCCAAAGAGACCCTTGAGTCCTACGGTGCGAAACCCGGCGATGGGTCCTTCGCCAGCAACTGTCTTCTTGCCCGCCGTCTTGCTGAGCGTGGCGTTCGCTTTATCCAACTTTATCACCGTGGCTGGGACCACCATGGCAATGTGAAGGGAGCGATCACCAATGTTTCCAAACTGGTCGACAAACCCTCCGCAGCTCTCGTCAAAGACCTTAAAGAACGTGGCATGCTGGAAGATACTCTCGTCGTCTGGGGCGGAGAATTTGGCCGCACACCCATGGCTCAGGGTTCTGGCCGGGACCACCACATCAAAGGCTTCTCCATGTGGATGGCCGGAGGCGGCGTAAAAGGTGGTATCTCCTACGGAAACACAGATGAATTCGGCTACAATGCAGTCGAAGACGTGGTACATCCAAAAGATTTTCATGCCACCATGCTTCATCAACTTGGCATCAACCCAGACCGCTTTACCTACAAGTTCCAAGGTCTGGATTTCCGTCTCGTTGGAGTGGAAGAGCCTGCCCACGTTCTCAAAAAGATCCTGGCGTAA
>CAYSOI010000219.1:0-7205 GCA_964432425.1 uncultured Opitutales bacterium
GGTGGGGTCCAGCATTGTTGGCCGAGGATATGGAGGTCGGCGGTGGGTTTGTAGGCTTTGGGGGAGAGGGGGGCTTCGGCGAGTTGGCCGCGTTCTCCGAGGGCTAGGATGCGATTGCCTGCAGCCAGGAGAGAGCCGCAGCGGAGTTCTGCGCCGCCACGCCATTGGGTTTTTCCGGTTTTCAAATCCAGACAGACCAATTCTTTGGGACCGCCCATGTGGGTGTTGCCGTCAAAGCCGTAGATGTAGCCGTCGTGTATGACGGAGTTGTTCATGTGGTTGGATAGGTTTTTGTTTTCCCAAATGGTTTCGAGGTGGCCATCTTGGTATTGGAACAGGGCACAGCCTCGTTTGTAACCGGTGGATACGAAGATTCTGGAGCCGGGTAAGGGGATGGGGGTAGTGGAGTTGGTGCGGTAGGAGGTTTCCCACTTGTGGAAGGCTTTGGTGGTGCCGTCTGTGGCATCCAGGATGACGACGCCATCTGTCTTGAGGGTGGCCAATAGGGTCTTTCCGTCATGTTGAAAGGGAGCCGGGGTTCCATAGGCATGTCGATAGGGCTGACTCTTCCAGATGGTTTTTCCGGTCATCTTATCGAGAGCAAAGGTGGCGTCAGCTTCAATGAGAAGGTGGTCGCCCAGAATTCTGGGTGATCCGGCAAAACCCCATTCCGGCGGACGGGTCATGTTGGCGGCTTTCATCATGCTTTTTTCCCAATGCACTTTGCCGGTTGCGACATTGTAGCACTTTAATCTGCCGTCTTTGCTCAGGGTGTAGACTCGGTCACCATCAATGGCTGGAGTGGCACAGGGGCCACCTTTGTGCAGGTAGTCCAGCAGCACGGCCGGATAAGTGTCTTTCCATAGGACTTTGCCTGATTTGGCTTCAAAGCAATAGACGGTTTCCAGCCCTCCGGACTTTTTGCCATCATGTCCCATGGTGACCGCTTTTCCTCCCGCTACGGCAATGCTCGAATAACCCACTCCAATCTTCGTCTCCCACAGTACTTTGGCATTTTTAAGGGACCAGTCACTTTCTTCGGATTGAAGGTTGAGGCTGGGGCCTTGCCAGTTGGGCCAGTCCGCTGCGGACACAGCTCCAGCCAGACTGAGGAAGAGGAAGCAGGAGAGGCGGTTCATCAGAGATTCCTTATTTGGATGGGATTTCGTTCAAGGTGTAGTACGCAGCCGGGTTGAGCAAGGGGAGCTCTCCATCTGTGGCTCGAACTCCGGGGAGTCTCAGCTCATGGACATTGCCCTTGACCATGCCTTCAATCACGAGGTGTACACTTTTGCCATCTTTCCCTGGGGTGGCTTTCTTGATGGTAGGATTGGTTCTGTCCACCACCGGGCTGCCATAACCTGCTTGGTAAATATAGGTGTAGCACTCCATGGTGTAGGACGCTGGATCTGCCAGAGTTTTCGGATCGGCTGGCAGGGTGAAGGTCAGGTGGAATCCATCTGGGCGGGCATGCATTTCGTGGATCTCAAAAGGTACTTTTCCGGTCCAGTTTACCCGTTGCAGGGAAAAGGGTTTTCTGCCGTGAGATCCCCAGCCGCGGTTGGTGCCTCCGGTGAACATGGAGCCGTCGGGTGCAAAACGGGCCACAATGTTTCCGGAGCCAAAGCCTTTGATAAATGGAAAGGCTGCTCCCTGATAGTATCCGTTAACTTTTTCAAGGAAGATACGGTGAACTTTGGAGTGGGTCTGCTCGGAGACGAAGAGTTGATTTTTAAAGGGACCAAACTTGCCGTTGGTTTCATCGCATTCGACTCCGGCCGGGGAGTTGCCGAGTTCGCCGTGAGTCAGGACGACTGGCGGCGGCACGAAGGCGGGGAGTTTTTTGCGTTCGACTTCAATGCGGGTTCCGGACTTGGGGTTTGGGGGTTGGGGTCCCAATACATCCGTAAGCTCAAAGTATCGGTTTCCGGTAGGGTTGCCCTGAAAGCTGCCGGGAGCCAGATGCTTGAGTGAGCTGGAACCGTTCCAGGGGCCTTGGTTGTCACAATAAAAGACATCGCCGAGGTGGTTGAATCCGATTCCACCTGGGGAACGAATGCCGTAGGCGGTCGGTATGGTTTGACCGTCAGGAGTGACCCGCATGCACCAGCCTCGGAAGGGGCTTTGGTCGGAGGCACCGCCGGAACCAGTCAGGCAGAGGACGACCCAGATGTTGCCGTCTTTGTCATGGCGGGTTCCAAAGGCGTACTCATGGTAGTCTCCATTGATGCCCCAACCGTCGCCAACGGTTTCAAATATGTCGGCTCGGCCATCGCCATCGGAGTCTTTGATGCGGCTGACTTCGGGGCGTTGGGTGAGGTACAGCCAATCGTCTTTCCAGGCGATGCCGATGACTTCGTGAAGTCCTCTGGCAAAGAGGGTCCATTTCGGTGGGTTTTCCGGATCAGCTTTGAGGGCATTTTCTGCGACCCAGATGTCACCACGACGGGAGGCGACGGCGATTTTGTTGCCAGGTAAAATGTCAATGCCGCTGACTTCAATCACTTCACCTTCGGGGAGGGGAATGTCGGTGATGGGGTAGTAGTCGGCAAGCGTTGGGTTTTGTGCCTGCATTTGAGCGGCAAGAAGGAAGGCCGCGGAGGCGAGAAGAGTGTTTTTCAGTGAAATGTTCATTTTCAAATTGTCTTGGAATGGTTACTGGATCCAGGAGTAGGTGAGTTCGAGGGTGGCCTCGCCATTTTCAAAGGTGACGGGGACCCGGAGTTCGTTGTTCTGAATTTGCGGCTTGGCTTTGGCGAAGGAGATTTCCAGATATTCATCCAGGATCACGGTGTTGCCCTTTGCGGTGAGATCACCGGACGCGGCCCGGAAAAAGAGGTTTTCTGGAGCGTTGCCGTTGGCTTTGATTTTCAGAGTCCTTTGGATCTTTCCTTCTCCTGGTGAAGGGATGTCTTCGATCTTGAGGTTGTCGCGTTCGTAGAGGAAGGTGGGTTGTTGCTTCTTGTTGAGCTTGTAGCCTTTGAAACGGAGTTCGGAAGTGCGGTATTCGGCTTTGGGCCAGGCGGCATCCGGGCTTTCCAGAGTGGTCAGAGCAATGCCATTGGGTAACTTGATAACTTCGTCACCGGAGGGTGGCTGGTAACCTTGTCCACGACCTACCCAGTGTCGGGCTCCGTCCATAAAGTCTCCCGTCCAAATGAGAGCCAGGCGGAGGTTGTTGGCATCAAAGGCGAGATTGACGCCTTCCGAGTAACCCACACCGATGGCACGTGGTCCGGCATCCTGAATGAAGTTTCGGTAGATAATGGCTTCTCCTTCTGGTGGAACAATGGGAAGGCCGGTTTTGGGCATGCCGCCGCCTCCTCCTTTGGGACCACCGCGAGAGAGGGTTTGTGATTTGATTCCAGGTCCGCTCCAGCCGACATAGAGGCTTTCTTGTCCGGATTTTTCGAAGAAACGGACTTCGATGTCATGCTTTCCCTCGGTAAGTTTGGCTTTCCCGCTTTTGTCCTGGTGGCCGTGTATGCCGTCGTTATTGACGATCATTTTGCCGTCGATGAGCAACTGGGAGCCATCATCGGAACCAATGACAAGTTTGTATTCGCCGTCTTTGGGGCATTCAATCTCACCCTTGAAAACGAAGGCGAAGTTTTCGTTGGTTTCTCTCAAGGATATGTCGAAGAGCCCGGTGGCGATGGTTCCGGATTTCTTGGGTTCGAGAGAGGTGAAGTCCGGCATTTTGCTCCAACTACCGTGGTAGTAATCGTAGGTGAGGTTGGTGATGGGGTTGGCCAGTCTAGAGACTACCATCATGCCATTCATGAGTTGGAAGTGTCCTGGGAAGGTGCAGACGTAGGGGTAATTCCCTTCTTTCTTAGGAGTGGTGAAGTAGATGACCTTGGTTTGCTTGGGCTGGACCATGCCAGTGCTGTGCAACAGGCGGGGGTGACCTGTGGGCTCCCAGTTTTGTTCCACACCTTTGTCACCGAGTTTGATCACGGCATCGACGAGTTCCTTACCCTTGTCTTTCCCTTTGGATTTGCCAGGGGTGCAGATGATCAGGTTGTGGGGAAGGTCATCGGGATTATTGAAGACCAGCTTGATCTTGGAGTTGGGTTTTACGCTAAATGACCGTACGTCGTACTTCATCTGAGCACGGAGTGTGTTGATCTGGATCTCCTGGTCGATTTTCTCGTAACCTTTGGGAGGTTTGGAGTCCTGAGCGTTAAGGAATTGGCCAACCCATAGCAGGCTGGCGAATGTTAGTAGGTTTTTAGGTGTCATTGTGAAAAGAAAAGTGTGGGTGGAGTTGGTTTATCGGGAGTGGGAGAGAAACCATTCGTAGAGTTCCGGGTTGTTGTAGGTTGTGGTCCAGGAGTCATGGCCTGCATCGGGGTAAGTGGTGAATTTCACATCCTTGCAACCGTACTTCTTCAGACCTTCCACCATACTCCTGGATTGTTCTGGAAGGACGACGCCATCCTTTTCGCCATGAAACACCCAGACTCCCAGGGTTTCCAACGCCTTGGGCTTGGCACCTTTGGCGGCATAGATCTTGATCCAGTCCCCACCTCCGCAAATCGGGGCGATGGCGGCAAAGCGATCCGGATAAGACAGGCCCAGATTGAAAGTGCCAAAACCTCCCATACTCAGACCGGTCAGGTAGACGCGGTTGGGATCGGCCCGGTGTTCCTTGAGTACATGATCGAGCAGCGTGATCAAGGTGTCATTGTCCCAGATTTGTTTACTCGGGCACTGCGGGGCGATGACGATAAATGGCAGCTTCTCTCCATTCTTTACGATCTTCGGTGGCCCATGCACTTTGACTTTATCGATGTTGTCTCCACGTTCACCAGCACCGTGTAGAAACATGATCACCGGCCATTTCCTGGAATGGTCGCATTCATATTCCTCCGGCAAGTGTAGCAAGTAGGAAGCTTCGACCTCTTTCTGGATAGTTTGCTTGAGATTGGCAGGAGTGAAAACGCCTTGTCCAAATGCAGAGATGGTTCCGGTCAGGAGTAGGGAGAAGAGGGAGAGGGATTGCCGCATCTATGTTGAAGGTAGGGGATTAGTGAATGCGTTTGGGTTGAGCCTTTTCCCACGTGGCTTTATCCACTTTTTGTGTCTTGTGAATAAAGACAAAAGCTCCCTTCTTGTTCCCGATAGCGATATCAGCCAAGCCATCTCCATTGATGTCCTTTACATCGTGTTGAGTGCCGGTACCGGAGTCATCATCAATCAGGTAGGGGACAAAATCAACGCCCTTGGATGTCCTCTTCGTACGAAACCAGTAGATCACTGGTGCAGCTTTGGGCTCGGCGTCTTTATCCGGGCCATGTGCCCAGAAGCGTTTGCCAGTTACGAAATCGAGAACTCCATCATTGTCGACGTCGGCCATCGTGATGGAGTGGGGTTGGGTGAATTTCACTCCGTAGGGGCTGTCGGAGGGTTCTTTGAAAACCAAGGTGTGTTTTTCGAATTCAACGGTTCCGTTTTTCGCTCCCTTGCTTTCGTGCCAGACGATCCCATATCCATGACCATCAAGGCTGGTGAGCACATCATTGTCTCCATTCCCGTCAAAATCATAGGCATACATTTGAGCCCCACCACGTCCTGTGCTGAAGGGATACTTGTGGTGTTTCCAGAGTTGACCGTTATCTTTTGCCGGTTGCTCCCACCAGCCGAGACTTTGGAGAATGTCCATGCGGCCATCATTGTTCACATCCCCGGCACCATAGCCGTGAGTGTAACGATGCCATTTCCCCTTCTCCGACACTTTTTTGAATGTCCAGGGTTTAGTTGGGTTTTTCCAATCCGCGTAAACATAGCCAAGGAATCCGCCGGAGTGGAGGAGAAGTTCGGGCTTGCCGTCGCCATCCATGTCCATTGGGCGAGGGGACTCTCCATCGGAGGCTTTGAAAACCACATGACCTTTCCAATGGCCCGTGGCTCCTTTGCCAGGGTTCTCATACCAAGTCGTATCTTTACCCGGCCAACCAAAAACCAGTACGTCCATCCAGCCGTCCGAATTCATGTCGTAGGAATAGGTCAGGAAATTGTCCGAGTACCCATTGGTGCCGCTCAGTTCACCTTTGAAGCCGGGGATCTTCTTTTTCTTCAGGTCGAACGAGGCGGTGTCTGGATAGATGGTCGTCTTCTTTTTGAAATCCGGTCCTGCGAAGATGTACGGACCATAGGCCACATCACCATGACCATCCTTGTCGAAGTCGGCAATGGTAGCACCTTCTGCCCAGAAATGCTTATCCAATCGATGTTTTTCCCAGGTGTGAAGCAGGTATTCTTCGGCTTGAATGGAGGTGGCGGCCAGAGGCAACAGTGGAAGGAGGAGTTTTGATAATTTCATAGGTCGTGTTAGTAAATGGCAGAGAAAAGGGATTTCAGGTCACAAAGAGAATTTTTCCGAGTCTTGGACGGGCATTGTGTTGTAGTGCCTTGGCAAAGTCGGCCAGAGGATAAGTCGCTTCCACCGGTAGACTCAGGACCCCTTGCTTCATGTAGTCATAAATCTTTTGTTGAGACGAACGAACGACATCCGGCGGTGAGTTTTTTCGCCATCGTGTGACCCAGAAACCGGAAAACTGAATGTCATCGAAGATCAGGTAACGGGTCGGGAAACGAACAGGTTCACTGGTCATTGCACCGTAGGTGATGTGTTGCCCACCCTGACGCAGCATTTTCGCCAACCGGTAAGCACTTTGCCCACCCACGGAGTTGAAGGCATGGGACGGTCGGCCCAGTTCGGCTTCCAATCCCCGAATCTTCTTCACCGCCTCCTCCTCATCCAGAAAAACATAATCCGCTCCCAATGCCTGCATCGGCTCAATCAACTCCTTTCGCCTCACCAGATTCACCGATGGAATGCCCTTGGACTTGGCGATTTGTATCATCGCAATGCCCACTGCCGAATTGGCTGCATTCTGCACAAACCAATCCCCGTCTTTCGTCAACTTTTCCAGCAGCAATTCCGCCGTCAATGGGTTGACCGCTCCCATGGCCGCTTGCTCCACTGGTAATCCCCCTGGCACTTTCTCCAACTTCTCCACACCACAGACCGCATGCGAACGCCAGGTACCCAACTCCGGTGGCATCATTACCCAATCTCCCACTTCCATTCCTTCCGCATTTTCTCCCACTTCCAACACTTCGCCCACACCTTCCAGACCTCCTACTCCAGGCAATTCTGGCAGCACTCCATAAGATCCACCAATTGTCCCCAAATC
>CAYSOI010000220.1:0-7201 GCA_964432425.1 uncultured Opitutales bacterium
CGTGAGAAAAAGCAGAGCAAGTGGGAGAAGATTGGAACGGTGCATAATGGTGATTTTTAGAAATGACCGAAACCGTGTTCTTTGATGTTCGGCCTGTATAAAAAAAGGGGCGCACGATTACCCCTAACCGTGCGCCACACATTCCCTTTTAGCTGAAACTGTAATTGCCTAAGGTAAGACAACTACAAAAGTGTTAACAGCACTAGAATCGTATGGTTTTCTTTTTTTGGGACAGACTTCTTGGATTTTTTTTGAAATAGCAAAATCAAGAGAATACTTCTTCCACCATTTTGCCCTGATTTCCGACAAAAAATGGGCGTCCACCAGAGCCGTGAATCCTGTCACCCAGAGGAAGCCCAAGAGCATGAGCAATGGTGCAATGTAGGTCTGCTGGGGAGACTTTTCGGCCTTTTACCCGTTTAATTCCCTGTTCATTGGTTTGGCCAATGGCCTGACCTCCACGAACTCCGCCACCCGCCAGAACTGCGGAAAAGGCACCGGGGAAATGGTCACGGCCTCCACGTTGGTTGATTTTTGGAGTACGTCCAAATTCTGTAGTGATCACCACCATCGTTTCCTTGAGGAGTCCTCGTTGTTGCAGATCCTGGAACAATGCTGCCAAGGGAGCATCGACTTCGCCAGCCCGTTGTTCACCAGCGGCCATTCCGTTGTGCATCCCGTCCCAACTGCCATGACTGACTTCTACATAGCGGACCTTATGTTCAATCAATCGCCGTGCCAGCAGGAGTCCGTTGCCGAATTTGGAAGTGCCATAAAGAGCTCGGGCCGCTTTGGACTCCCGGTTGATATCAAAGGCGGCAACTGTTTTGTCATCAAAGAATTTTACGGTCTCATCGTAGAATTGAGCGTAGGCCCGAACATCGTCGTGTGGGAAGTACTGTTCAAATACACGGCTGAACTTTTGAGCTAGCTGAACACGGTGGTTGAAGGTCTTGGGATTGATTTTTGGGAGCAGGTCCTTGATGCCCTTGGCTGCATCACCAATGGGAAAGGGAGCATGGTCGGGTGGAAAGAATCCTGGTCCGGGGTTGCCTGAATTGACCAGCACACTGTCCGGCATCGTTTTGTTTCGGCGACCAAGAAAATACTGTGCCCAGGAGCCCATGTGGGGATGACTGGTTCCCGGACGCATGGAGTAGCCGGTGTGCATGACATACTTCCCCTGATCATGAGCACCGGTCTTTTGTGCCATGGTGCGGATGATGGCCAGTTTGTCCGCCTGTTTGGCAAGATTGGGCAACAAACTGGAGATTTGCACCCCATCGGCATTGGTTTTGATGGGCGAAGAGATGCCTTTGACTTCGGAGTTGGTCTTGGGGTCGAAGGTATCAATGTGGCTCATGCCGCCATTCATGTAGACAAAGATAACGTTCTTCGCCTTCGGGTTCTTGGGTTTTACGTAGCCTCCTCCGGTGGTGGCGGCATCCATGGCTCCTGGCATTATGGAGACGCCAAGGGCAGCGGTGGCGATTCCGGCGAGAAATTCGCGGCGATTCAATTCATCAAGTTTCAGGGAAAAGTCTTTCATGGCGAAATGGGACAAGGGTTATTTTACAAAAAGGAATTCAGGGGTGTTGAGCAGAGCCCAGATGAGATTGGAGATGGCAGCATTTCCACCTGTCTCCAGCTCTTTGACCAGCATGTTTCTTTCGATCGGGAGCATCCTCCTGTTCAGAATACTTAGAAATACGATTTCAGCCTGCTCCATCGGCTCTTTTTTCTTTTTCAGGTTTTGAAAGAGAAGGGAGTTGGGTTGAGTCAGGACCATGGTAGCCGCTCCATTCATTAATTCCATTACTTGTGGAACCGAGCCTTCCGAAGACGCTGCACCCACCACAAAGTTTCGTTCGGATTGTCCAAACTTGTAAAGGAAGTGGCCTTTGGGTGCAGGCTGTTCCAACTCGGATGCACGGGCCAAAACCAGGCGGCTTCGGCCTGCGGACTTCATCATCATGGAAATGCTCATATCCATCATCATTTCGCCTTGAGCCGGAGTTTTCCCCTTGGAAGAAGGGCGTTTGGTGGGGCCGCGGACTGCAGCGGCATAAGACTGGCCTTTGTCATTATAGAGATTGGCGATTGGGCGGTAACTGCGGTATTGCTGATTTCGTTTCAGCACTTCTGGAATTTCCTTTGGAGGCCCGGCAGCAATGAGGTTAATGATTTTGTTATAGCCCTCTCCCTTTCCAGCTTTCCATTCCATGGGATCGTTGAGCATGAGAGTCAGGAGAGAATCCCATACCTGCTCCGCGGACATTCTGCGCAATACAGGGCCGCTAAAATAATAGGGGTCCGCTTCCGACTGAAGAGTTCGGGTCGCCAGCGTGTTGTAAGCTTTGGTCCCAACAATGACTCTGGAGAAAGCCTGAAGGTCAAAATCCAGATCCTGCATCACCTGGCCAATGACTTTGAGAAGTTCCGGGTTGTAAGAATCTTCTTCGAGGTAGTTGTGCAAGGGTTCGGCTACGCCACGTCCGAAGAATTTGTGCCACATGCGATTGGCAATGGTTTCGGCAAACCTTGGATTCTTTTGGGAGACCAACCAGGTTGCCAGCCGCTTCCGGTCCGAGATTTTCGTGTTTTTGGCCGGTTCTTCCTCAATAAAAATGAAGCGGGGCTCGATGACCTGTTTGGGCTTGGCATCATCGTATTGATAATCCTCTGGGAGCTTCATCGCCTGATTGGGCTTGGAGTAGACCTTCAGTTGGGACGCATTGAGCATCTCATTGTACCATTTATTGGCCAACCTTACCTGCCTGCGAAGCTTATCCTGATGTTCACGTTTGGAAGTATCCAGGTTGTCTCGTTCAATAAAGAAATCCGACAATTGCTTACGACTGAGCCCGTAATTCACCAGCTGTGGGTTCTTCTTCATCAACTGCCGGGAGGGCTTGAGATTTTGACGCGTATCCAGGTCTGCAAGAAAAGCAGACAATTCGTAATACTCGTACTGTGTCCAATCCTGAAACGGATCATCGTGGCATTGAGCACAAGAGATGTCTGTGCCCAGAAAAACTTTTGTCATGAAGGAAACATGGTCCAGCTTCATACCGTTGTCCCTGAGATGGTAACCCACTGCCGGATTATCCCAGATACGGCCTTCTGCGGTAACCATTTCCTCGACCATGTCATCAAAGGGCCGTTTCTTTCGGATTTGTTCCTTGACCCAATGAATAAAGGAATCCGTCCGCAAGAATGTCCCCGGTACTTTTGATTGAATACGAAGCAGGTCGGCAAAGAAATTATAATTGTGGCTGACGTAGTCTTCGCTGCTGAGAAGTTTGGAAACCAGAAGTGGCCTTTTGCTGGGATGCCGATTGTTGAGGTAGCTCGTCAGTTCCTTGTAGGTTGGAATGCGTCCCGCCAGGTCCGCGTAGAGTCTGCGGACAAACATGTATTCATTCAGAGCTTCGTTGTATTGGAGGTTGTGCTTCTGCAAACCGGCTTCCACGGCAGCATCAATCTTTCGGATGGAATCACTGATGATGACCGTTTTGGAGCCACCGGCTTTTTGCTTCAGGTAAGCTTGGTCCTGTTCAGACAGAACGACAATGGTAACCTTGATAATCTGACCATTGTCTTTACGACGCAGGTGAACCTGATCACCGGAGACTCTGACAAACTCCGCGTTGACCTTGTGACCTTGCGTATCTTGCCAAATGCGAAATTCAGCCTGGGAATAGAGAGGGAAGGAGCAAAGAATGCTCAGCAGAAGCAGCTTTTTCATGGTTTGGGTGGGTTGAGTAAGGAATCCTTAGAAATTGGCTCAAGACTGGATAATGATCAATGACAGAAAAAGTTTTTGAAACGGAAATCGCCTTAAAGGTCGACATCTTTGGAATCTTCTTTCTGAAAAGTGGGCGTCACAACATTTCTTATCCAAATATTTTAAGATTTTCATGAAAAACGCAGAAAAGCCCCTGGTGGGCATCATAATGGGCAGTAAATCGGATTGGCCGACGATGGAACAGGCTTCGGATATGCTTACAGAGTTGGGCGTTCCCCACGAATGCCAAGTGGTTTCCGCCCACAGGACGCCGGAGTGGATGGTCCAATATGCCAAAGAAGCTGAGGGACGGGGATTGAAAGTGATTATCGCCGGTGCAGGCGGTGCCGCGCATTTGCCGGGAATGGTTGCCTCTGTTACACCCGTACCTGTCTTAGGGGTTCCCATCAAATCGCGGGCCCTTTCTGGTATGGATTCCTTGCTGTCCATTGTACAAATGCCGGGCGGAGTTCCCGTAGGCACTCTTGCGATCGGGGATGCCGGTGCAAAAAACAGTGGTCTTCTGGCTGCCAGAATTCTGGCAAATGAAGACCCGGAGTTACGGGAGAAGGTCAAAGCCTTCATGGCTGCACAGAAAGACAAAGTTCTGGAGGATAAGGATTTATGAGTAGAGTGATCCCTCCGGGTTCGACCATTGGAGTGTTGGGCAGCGGACAACTTGGCCGCATGATGGCCATTGAGGCCCGCAGGCTCGGTTACCGTGTACACGTTTACTCTCCTGAAAAGAATACACCAACCGGGCAAGTGGCTGATCTGGAAGTGCAAGCCAGGTATGATGACCTGGATGCGGTTTCAGAATTTGCCAGAGGTGTAGATGTTCTCACCTTTGAATTTGAGAACGTACTCTCTGAAACCATTAACGCTGTCGATCAATACACTCCTGTATATCCAGCAGGAAGAGTACTCCATACGACCCAGCAGAGATTGAGGGAAAAGACCTTTCTCACGTCTGCGGGGATTCCTGTGACACCTTTTGCAGCCATTCGTACCAAAGAAGATCTGGAGGCAATTAGCCAGGACCTGGTGCCGGGAGTACTGAAGACCACGGCCTGGGGCTATGATGGCAAAGGACAGGTCAAGGTTGAATCCATGGATGATTTGCCAGATGCCTGGGCACAACTGGATTGCCAGGAAGCGGTGTTGGAAAAATTTGTGAGTTTTGAAGCGGAACTTTCTGTGGTGGCTGCCCGTGGTCAAGATAGTGCAGTGGAACTTTATGGTCCGATTGCCAACAGTCATGCCAACCATATTCTGGATGTGTCTGTTTCGCCTGGAGGGTTTTCTGAGAAAATCAATCAGGAAGCTTTCGAGATTGCCCGAACGATACTCACAGAGCTGGATGTGATCGGAGTCCTTTGCGTAGAGTTTTTTCTAACCACGGATGGACAATTGTTGGTCAATGAACTCGCCCCTCGCCCACACAATTCGGGACACCTGACCATTGAAGGCCATATCGCCTGCCAATTTGAGCAACAGGTTCGTGCGGTTTGTGGTTTACCATTAGGATCTGCCCAACAAATCAAACCGGCAGCAATGGTTAATCTATTGGGGGATGTTTGGGAACAAGGCGAACCGAATTGGCCTGCAGTCCTGAAGATGGATGGCTTGAAATTGCATTTGTATGGCAAGAAAGAAGCCAGGCCGGGAAGAAAGATGGGCCACATGACCATTTTGGCGGATTCTGGTCAAGATGCAGTAGAGAAAGCAGTCATGGCAAGAAAACTGCTGAATCCCTCTCTTTAGCATCCATCCAATTATCCACACCCCTCACTTGCATGAGTAATTCTGAGCCCAATTTCAAAGGCAGTACTATGTACCCACACTGGAACCTGGACCACATGGTCGAATTGATCGATCTGGTTTTAAGGGAACAGTTGGGAGAAGCATTGGCCGACAAAATGCAGAGGATCTGTCGCCTGGCAGATGAACGCCGGGCCGGTTTGCCCGATGCGGAAAACCGCTTGCTGGAAGAATTGAAAAGATTGACCAGCAGCCAGCTCAAGGCCGTCATCCGTTGGTTAAATATGTTCTTTGACCTCGCCAATGTGGTGGAAGACCGGCAACGAATTGATGTTCTGGAAGCTCGGGATCAGGATGCAAAAATCCATGGGGTTCCCCGGCATGAATCCATCGCAGCAGCGATCCAGATATTTTCTGATCAAGGGATGTCTGCTTCTGAAGTACAAAGATGGCTGGATTGTTTGATGATCGAGCCTGTTTTCACCGCCCACCCCTCCGAAGCCAAGAGACGCACGACCCGGCAATTGTTAAGGAGAGTCAGAGATTTACTTCCAGAACTGAGCAAGGAAGAATTGTGTTCTGTAGAAACTGAGTTGTTGGCCAACTTAACCGCTTTATGGCAGAGTGACCTGGACCGGGATGACCGGCCACCAGTGATGAGTGAAGTGAGTCGTGGTCTCTACTTTGCATCGACATTATGGAATGTCGTACCGCAGATTTATGAGGAGCTTCGCAAAGCCTTGTTCAATGCTTACCCCCACCATCATTTCGAGATTCCAAGATTCCTCTCTTTTGCTTCCTGGATCGGAGGAGACCGTGATGGACATCCATTCGTCACGGCTGATATTACCCAGAAGACATTTGTTCGCCTGAGAAGAGCCGCACTCGAAGGTCATCTCACCATATGTAGAGAACTACACAAGAAGGTCGTCATGTCGGACAACCAAGTGTCGTCAGACCCGAGCCTAAAGGAACGAATCTCCCATTGCTGCGAGAAATTCCCAGAGTTGTCTGCCCAGGTGGAATCGATCTCCAGCAAGGAAACTTATCGAAAGTTTCTTCGAATGATCGAGTACCGCCTACGAGGAACACTCGATTCTATTGGTTCGGAAAATCTCATCCATGGAGCTTACACCTCTCTTGAGGAATTCTGCAGTGACCTGGACCTGTTGAAGCAGAGCATGTTAATGAACCGTGGGAGAAGAATTCAGGAGCAATTTCTGCAACCCTGGATCGATCTGGTAGAAACATTTGGCTTTCATTTTGCCGCTCTGGACATTCGGCAAAACTCTGCCGTCCATCGCAAGTGTTTGCTGGAAGTGATCAACCTGCAAGTTGGAGAAACCTTGGAAACAGAACAGGAAATCACTAAATATTTTACGGAAAACATTCCTACCAAAATCACGGTGGATGACTTGTCGGAAGAATCCCGGGAAGTCTTCGACACTTTTTGTCTTCTGGTCGACGAGTACGATGTATGGGGAGGAGAGACCATCGGAGGTTACATCATCAGCATGACGCATTCGGAAGTGGATGTGCTGACTGTCCACTGGATCTGGAGAACAGCCTGGTTTCAGAAACATGGCTCTGAAGCCGAACTACCAAAGTTGCCAATCATTCCCTTGTTTGAAACAATCGAAGATCTACAGAAGG
>CAYSOI010000221.1:0-7183 GCA_964432425.1 uncultured Opitutales bacterium
ATTTTTGAGAACCACTATAACCTTGGGTCAAGAGAACAAAAATAAGACAGTGTCCTGAAGGGGCACAAGCAATCACCTATAAGACCCATCGGTCCTATAAGTCCTATTGCCCAACACTCCCTAAAGCCAAACTTACGGAAGCTTGGTTGCTCCCATCAGGTAGCGGTCACACTCCCGGGCGGCAGCACGACCCTCATTGATGGCCCAGACCACCAGAGACTGTCCACGGCGCATGTCGCCGGCACTGAAGACACCTTCAACGCTGGTCGCAAATTTGCCGAATTCCGCCTGAACATTGGAGCGGGCATCCCGTTCAAGTCCCAACTCCTCCGCAATGGTGTCCTCAGGTCCGAGGAAGCCCATCGCCAGAAGAGCCAACTCACAGGGGATTTCCCGTTCTGAGCCCGGTACTTCCGTAGGAGTAAACCGTCCGTTCTCTTCTTTCCATTCGATGTCGTAAATGATGAGCCCTTTCAGGTTTCCATTTCCATCATCTAAAAATTTCTTGGTTCCGGTCAGATACTGGCGTGGATCTTCGCCTTGGATTTCCTTGGCTTCTTCCTGGCCGTAATCCATCCAGTAGACTTTGGGCCATTCGGGCCATGGGTTGCTCGCCGCACGTTCTGCCGGAGGTTTCGGCATGATTTCCAACTGGGTGACATTGTTACAACCATGGCGAAGGGACGTGCCTACGCAGTCCGTGCCCGTGTCTCCACCACCGATGACGACCACATTCTTGCCTTTGGCCGCAATGTCGAAAGAGGTCACATCTTTCGCTTCCAGCAGACCTTGGGTATTCCGGGTCAGTAGTTCCATGGCAAAATGGACGCCCTTGAGGTCACGTCCTTCCACCGGAAGATCCCGTGGCTTGGTAGCGCCACAACAGAGAACCACCGCATCAAACTCTTCCACCAGTTGCTTCGATGATACATCTTTTCCGATCTCGGTACTGGTCACAAATTCGATGCCTTCCGCGGCCATCAGGTCTACACGACGCTGCACCACTTCCTTCTCCAGCTTCATGTTGGGGATGCCATACATGAGCAGCCCGCCAATACGGTCCGCTCTTTCATAAACCGTCACGCTGTGGCCTACTTTGTTCAACTGGTCTGCCGCAGACAGTCCAGCTGGGCCTGAGCCCACGACTGCCACCTTTTTTCCGGTTCTCTCCTCGGGAGGGTTCGGGGTCACCCAACCTTTTTCAAAGCCCATGTCGATGATCGAGCACTCGATACTCTTGATCGTCACCGGAGGCTCAATGACACCCAAAACGCAGGCTCCCTCACAAGGTGCAGGGCAAACGCGACCGGTAAATTCAGGGAAATTATTCGTCTTATGCAGACGTTCCAGAGCCTCTTCCCAACGGCCATTGTAAACCAGATCATTCCATTCTGGAATCAGGTTGTTGATTGGACAACCACTGGCCATGTTACTGAGCAGCATACCTGTATGGCAGTAAGGTGTGCCACAGTCCATGCAGCGAGCCCCTTGGGTTTGAATCTTATCCTGATCAAAAGGTTCGTGAATTTCTTTCCAGTCCTTCACACGTTCAAGTGGTGGACGGTCCGCAATCGGGTTGCGTTCGTATTCGAGGAATCCAGTTGGTTTGCCCATAGTTTATGAATAAAGGTTTACAATTGTGATCGGTTTGGAGCTGGTCTTAGTGGCCAGCTTTTACGTTTTCTTCGAAAGCGGCCTGAATGGCGTCATCCCCTTCCAGACCACGCTCTTGAGCACGGGTCAGGGCAATGAGAACACGTTCATAGTCCTGCGGCAGGATTTTGAGGAAGTGTTTCTGCTGATTTTCCCAGTCATCCAGGATGGCTTGTCCACGAACAGAGCCCGTGTACTCCACATGCTTTTCAATCTTGCTGCGGACATTTTGAATGTCTTCGTCCTCACATTCGATCAGAGGGTAAACATTTACCATCTCGGCGTTGAGACGTTTGCTGACGAAATCGCCCTCTTCATCATGGATGTAGGCAACTCCACCGGACATCCCGGCACCAAAATTCCGGCCCGTGCCACCAAGGCAGATGATTTGGCCACCGGTCATGTATTCACAACCATGGTCACCAATGCCTTCAATGACAGCTTCCACTCCGGAATTCCTCACGCAGAAACGTTCACCAGCCACTCCGGCAATGTAGGCTTCACCTGCCGTGGCTCCGTAGAAGCAAACGTTTCCTGTGATGATGTTTTCGTGGGCCACAAAGGGGGAGTCTTGCGGAGGACGTACAATGATTTTGCCTCCGGAAAGACCTTTGCCACAGTAATCGTTGGTATCGCCGGTCACCGTGATGGTCATACCTTTGGGGGTAAACGCACCCAGACTTTGTCCCGCCGAACCGATCAGATTGATTTTCAAAGTATCTTCCGGCAGACCATCTGGACCTTGATTGCGGGAGACTTCTGAACCCGTAATGGTGCCTACTACACGATCCGTGTTGATCACCGGCAAATTGATTTCAACAGGCTTGCCTTCTTTGATTGCAGGTTGTGCCAGTTCCAGAATCTTGCGGTTGTCCAGAGCCTGATCCAGGAGGTGATCCTGAGACTGCTGGCAATAGGTGCCGACTTCCGGCCCTACATCGGGGCGGAACAGAATCTTGGAGTAGTCGAGCCCTCTGGCCTTCCAGTGCTCAATGGCTTGACGCATCTCCAGCTTGTCGCAGCGGCCTATCATTTCGTTGATGGTGCGGAAACCAAGTTTCGCCATGACTTCGCGAACGCCTTCCGCCACATAGGTCATGAAGTTGACCACGGCATCGGCTGTACCATTAAACTTTTTGCGAAGCTCTGGATTTTGGGTAGCAACCCCAACCGGGCAAGTATTCTTGTGACAGACACGCATCATCAGGCAACCCAGGGTCACCAGCGGTGCGGTCGCAAATCCGAATTCCTCTGCACCGAGCAGGCAGGCAATGGCAACATCGCGACCCGTTTTCAACTGGCCGTCGGTTTCCACAATCACACGGCTGCGAAGATCATTGAGCAACAGTGTTTGGTTGGTTTCCGCCAAGCCCAGTTCCCATGGAGCTCCAGCATGCTGGATCGAGGAACGTGGGGATGCACCGGTTCCGCCATCATAGCCGGAGACTAGAATGACGTCCGCTTTCGCTTTGGCCACTCCTGCGGCAATGGTCCCAACTCCGATTTCCGAGACCAACTTCACATTGATGCGGGAGCTGGTGTTGGAGTTTTTCAGGTCGTGAATGAGTTCCGCAAGGTCCTCAATCGAGTAAATGTCGTGGTGAGGTGGGGGGGAGATCAATCCCACACCGGGTGTCGTTCCACGGGTTTTGGCAATTGGAGGAAGCACTTTGTGGCCGGGAAGTTCTCCGCCTTCACCAGGCTTGGCTCCCTGTACAATTTTGATCTGAATTTCATCCGAATTGACCAGATAGTAGCTCGTCACTCCAAAACGTCCGGAAGCCACCTGCTTGATGGAGGAACGGCGAAGGTCTCCATTGTCATCTCTCGTAAAACGATCAATGTCCTCGCCACCTTCGCCCGTATTGGACTTTCCGCCAAGGCGGTTCATGGCAATGGCAAGAGCTTCGTGAGCTTCCTTGGAAATGGAGCCGTAAGACATCGCTCCGGTCTTGAAACGTTTTACAATTTCAGAGGCGGGCTCCACTTCGTCCAGCGGGATCGCATTGGATTCATCAAACTTGAAGTCCATCAAGCCACGAAGAGTAAAGGCCTCTTTGGATTGATTGTCGATTTCCTCGGAATATTCCTTAAAAATGTCGTAATCGCCGAGACGAGTGGATTTTTGCAGCTTGTGCAACGCCGTCGGGCTGAAGAGGTGACGTTCGCCATTGGCCCGCCATTGATAAATGCCGCCCGGATCCAGTGGAGCTGCATCTTCATCATCACGGGGAGCGTAAGCCTTGGTGTGCCTTTCCAATGCATCCTCGGCAATGACATCCATCCCGATGCCTTCGACACGGGATGAAGTGGCGGTAAAGTATTGATCAATCACCGCTTTGTTCAAGCCGATGGCTTCAAAGATCTGTGCACCACGATAGGACGCAACGGTCGAAATGCCCATCTTGGACATGGTTTTGATCACGCCGCTCAGGTTCGCCTTGAGGAAGTTCTCGGTCGCTTTGATCGAATCATCAATCGAGAGGTTTCCGTCCGCACAGAGATGGCGGGCTGTTTCCAGAGCCAGGTAAGGATTGATGATGTTGGCCCCGTATCCCAGTAGCAAAGCAAAGTGCATCACTTCACGAGGTTCCCCGGATTCCAGAACTAGGGAGACCTTGGTCCGGGTTCCACGGCGAATCAGGTGATGGTGCAATCCGGCTACGGCCAGAAGTGCCGGGATGGCGGCCTTGTCCTCTCCGACTCCACGGTCGGAAAGAATCAGAATATTGACTCCTTTCTCGATGGCTTCATCCGCCGCCTTGAAGAGGTCCTCCAGTGCGGATTCCAACGCCTGTTCTTCGTTTTCCAAAAATGGATTGAAGACAATTGGAAGTGTGGTCGAGGCAAAATCCGGCAGATCAATATTGCGAAGTTGCTCGATCTTCGCATTCGCGACCAGAGGAGACTCAAACTGAATCATCCGGCAACTCTTTGGTCCCGGTGCGGTCAGGTCCCCTTCCGAACCGACAAAACTCACCGACGCCGTGACCAATTCCTCACGAATCGGGTCGATGGGAGGATTGGTCACCTGAGCAAAGAGTTGCTTGAAATAGTTATACAATGGCTGGTTCTGGTCCGAAAGAACAGCCAGTGGAGTATCATTACCCATGGAGCCCAAAGGTTGCTTCCCACTGTCGGCACTGGGTCCGATCAGGAAACGCATGTCCTCGTAGGTGTAGCCGAAGGCTTTTTGACGGGTCAGCAAGGTGTCAAAGTCGTCCGCCGCACCCGGATCAACGGCGGGAAGATCCTCAATATGGACAAGATTTTCCTTCAGCCATTCCCCGTAAGGTGCTTGTTCGGATACCGTTTTCTTCACCTCGGTGTCGTCAATGATGCGACCCTCTTCCATGTCCACCAGGAACATGCGGCCCGGCTCCAGACGACCTTTCTTGATCACCGTGGAAGATTCCACTTCTGCCAAAACACCGACCTCCGAGGCCAGAATGACACGATCATCTGAAGTGACGTAGTAACGGGACGGGCGCAGACCATTGCGGTCCAGCACTGCACCAATCTGTACACCATCGGAAACCGCGATCGACGCCGGGCCATCCCATGGCTCCATCAGGCAGGCATGGTACTGATAAAAATCCTTCTTGAACTGCGGCATACTCTTGTGACGCTCCCAAGGCTCCGGGATCATCATCATGAGTGCATGTGCCAGGCTCCGGCCCGAAAGTACGAGAAACTCCAGGCAATTATCAAATCTCTGGGAGTCGGAACCATCCGCACGAATGATCGGAAGCAATTTTTCCAAATCGTCTCCAAACGCCTCACTGGCAATCTGCATTTGGCGGGCATACAACCAGTTTTCATTTCCACGAACGGTGTTGATCTCACCATTGTGGCAAAGATAGCGGAATGGCTGGGCACGGTGCCAGCTTGGGAAAGTGTTGGTCGAGAAACGAGAGTGGGTCAGCGCCAGAGCTGATTCCATCGACTCATCGCTCAAATCCGGGAAATATTCATCCAGCTGCCAAGTCGTCAGCATGCCCTTGTAGGTCATCGTCCGGCTGGAGAGCGAAGCAATGTGAAAATCCGGATCATCGTCCCCATTCTCTTGCCCATAGTGCAGACGGTAACTGCACATCCGGCGTACAATGTAGAGCTTCCGCTCAAAAGCCAAACCGGCCTCCACTGCATTTCCACGCCCCACAAAGAACTGGCGGGTACAAGGTTCACACTCCCGGGAGGCTTTCCCCAGGATCTCGCTCTTGACCGGCACATCCCGCCAGCCCAAAAACTCCAGACCGCACTCTGCGACCACTTCCTCCACCACTTCCTCTTCGTGCTTGCGGGCCTCCGCACACTGGGACATGTACACAAACGCGGCTCCATAGTCCCCTTCCCCAGGAAGTTCAAAGTCACAAGCTTTGCGGAAGAACTTGTGTGGCAATTGGATAAAGATCCCCGCACCGTCTCCAGTGATCGGATCACAACCACATCCGCCACGGTGGTCCAGGTTTTCGCATATTTCCAATGCGTCCCGTACAATCGAGTGCGAACGGCGTCCCTTCATGTCCACAATCAATCCAATCCCACAATTTTCCCGTTCATTCTTCGGGTCATACAAACCCTGCGCCTTGGGTGCTTTCGTACTCATCTTATATTATAAAGGGTATTCGGTTTTTGTCTCTGGTGGGGACCAGTGCTGGAATCTTGCAAATTCAGGCCCCTGAAAAAAAGGAATGCGGAAGGATGTTTTGGGCAAACAGTCCGTCAAGTCCATTCTGGAACCCCTTTTCAGAGGATATCTTCAAATGCTCTTCCATGCATTCCATCACTCATGTCAAAGGGATGCTATCTTGACAGCAAAATTATCTGCAAGCATGATTGCAAAATGAGAACTACGGTCACAATTGATCCCGATACCGAAATCCTTCTAAAGGAAGAAGTGAAACGCACAGGCAAGTCCTTCAAACGAGTTCTCAATGAATCCATTCGAGGAGCACTTGGAACAACTCCCCAACGCCGAATCCAGATCCAGCCCCTTTTCAAAGCCCCTTTCCCCAAGCATTTGCAAAATGAAAATTTTAATCAATTGGCCGACTCCCTTGAGGACCAGGATACACTTGAGGAACTCCAGCCATGATTGTACCCGACCTGAATCTCCTCCTCTATGCCTACAATCCTTATTCGCCTAAGCATGAAAAAGCCATCCAATGGTGGCAGGACACCGTCAACGGCTCCCGGCTCATAGGCTTCCCCCACGAAATTCTCTTCGGATTCATTCGCATCTCCACCAATCCAGCCCTGGAAGCCGCAGCCGTTCCCATGCAGGAAGCCACCAAAGTCGTAAACTCCTGGAGGGAACTCCCCAACTCACGCATTCTTCTCCCCGGCCCCGATCATTTTTCACGAGTCATGCAATTGATGGAACACTCCAATTCCACCAACCGAGTCCTCTCCGATGCAGTACTCGCCTCTCACGCCATCGAAAACCGAGCAACCCTCTACTCCAATGACTCCGACTTCGCCCGTTTCCCCAACCTCGATTGGAAGAATCCCTTAATCAAATAGAACC
>CAYSOI010000222.1:0-7170 GCA_964432425.1 uncultured Opitutales bacterium
TTGGTTGATGGGCAAAATAACCATAAATGGACGGCGACTTCCCCTGTCCTCAAAGCAGGGTTGGAGGAAACTGGACGCTTCTCGGTGGACGTCACCACCACTCCAGCCAAAGGAAAAAAAGAGGGGTGGGACAAATGGAGCCCGGATTTTTCAAAATATGATGCGGTGCTCTCCAACTACAATGGGCAGTTGTGGCCGGAAAATGTTCAGAAGAGCCTGGAAAAGTACGTCAGTGAGGGTGGGGGACTGATCATTGTTCATGCGGCCAACAATAGTTTCTCCAATTGGAAAGAATATAACCAAATGATTGGTGTCGGTGGTTGGGGAGGCCGTACGGAGAAGCATGGACCTTATATCCGCCTTCGTTATGGTAAATTCATCCTTGATCATGCAAAGGGACGCGGTGGAAGCCATGGGCCGCAACATGAATTTGTGGTGACTACCCGTGACGAGAAGCACCCCATTATGAAGGGTCTTCCTGCGAAATGGTTGCACTGCAAGGATGAGCTTTACGACTCCCTTCGCGGACCTGCCGAAAACGTTACCGTCCTGGCGACAGCTTTCAGTCCTAAGAGCAAGGAGCATGAGCCCATCATTATGACCATCGATTATGGTAAGGGCCGTGTGTTTCACACTCCCATGGGACACGCTGATTATTCCATGAAATGTGTGGGCTTTCTGACCTATCTGGCACGTGGTTCCGAATGGGCAGCTACTGGCAAGGTCACTTTCCCTGTGCCTGAAAAGTTTCCTTCTGAAGAAGCCATTATGCCTCACGATCCTACTGCAAAGTAAGGTCGTGAGAATCGAGTAGAATTGGCTAACTGAATTGGTCGCATAGGATCTATCGGACCTAGGGATACCGCATTTCGGCACCCGTCGCAGAAGATTATGCCGCTTCTGCGACGATTCGTTTCTGGAATTAGTTTTGAGCCGTGATCATTTGAACCGCCTTGCGTGAGGCTTTTCGTTTGATCATCTGGAAAGCTTTAGAGGGCTTGACCCACTTGCGATTCCGGGAGCTGTGTTCGGGCCAGCGGTCTAGTTCCTTTTCCACTTCCATGGGCCAGTAGTGGATGCTTTCTTTCTCTTCAAAGGTGAAGAGTTTACCTTTGCCTGAGATACAACCGATAATGCCCGCTTCTTCGTAGGCTTCACGCAGCGCTGTCTTTCTGGCCCCCAGCTTTCGGATCAGGTTGCCTTTGGGGAGTCCCCAATTGTCGCTTCGTGTGGTTATCAGTAATACCTCTATCTTGCCCTTCTTCTTCCGATATGGGACTACGCCCCATTTCTTTTCTTTAGCCATAGTTCAATCCTCATGTTGTTGTCTCATTGTCTTCAGCTAGTCTCACTTAGCTAAAGAGGCGTTCTTATAGGCAACATCAGCCGTAACGTCAATTCCAAACCAATCCGGTGCGATGAATTCATTGGCAACGGCTTCATTGGGGAATTCAATTTCCACCAGAATGAGCCCCATGTTGACTCCTGAGAAGATATCAATCTCGGCCATCAGGTGGGCGGCAATAGGGAGGTGGTAACGTACTTTTTCAATGCGGCTCCCTTCTGTGGCTGGCCAGAGTGCCTGGAACTGTTCATCGGTGATGGAGATTTCGGTTTCAAGGCGACTCAACCCCTTTCCTTTTTTGGTGGTCAGAAAGTTTTGATCACCCTTCTTCCGAATGCGGACTTCGGCATCCTTCGATACGCAAAGGTAACCCTGTTGAATCGGGGTCGAAGAGGTGCAATTTTTCAGAATGTCTGTAGGCAGTACAGAGGCTCGGAATTTGCGTTCAATTTCAGGGCTCATTCTTCTATCAGTTCATCCTCAATTTCATTCCAGAGTTTTCGGTAGGCATGCGAGGCTCTGGACGCCGGCGAGCTCAATGTGACTGGCTCCCGGGTTTCTCCCATTTGCTCAATGGCGGAGAGGAAGGGTATGTCCTTGGTAAAGAACTGTGGTTTCCCTGATTCAAGCAGCCGGTCCATTACGTCCTTGTGCAGGGTCTTGGTACGTTGAGTCATGGAAAAGAATGGCCTCAATTTAGAGAGCGGAATGTCCTCCTTTTTAAAGAAGGTGATGAGTTGCTCAAGAGTGCGTTCTGAGAGTGTGGTGGGGATGACGGGAGTAAGCACACTGTCTGCGGCATCAAAGATGTTCTCTGAGAGCAAGGTCAGGTTGGGTGGGCAATCGAGCAGAATGATGTCGTATTCACTGCGTAGAGGTTTGAGGATTTTATTGAGCCTCTGCTGTGATTTCTTTACATTGAGGAGTTCCAGATCGATATTTCTCTGCTTTAAGCCCGAGGGGATGATATCCAGGTTTTCGAAGTCGCTGCCTTTGATTTGCTTATAGATATCCTTATCCCCGGAAATCAGTTTTTGAGCGTTAAATTTTTTCTTGGCCCGAACCCGATAATAGTAGGAGGCGGAGCCTTGGGCATCCAGGTCGAAGAGGAGAGTGCGATAACCTGCATTGGCTGCACACCATGCGAGGTTGACGGAAGCTGCGGTTTTACCCACGCCTCCTTTAATTGCGTATATGGCGAAGACCTTCATTGTTATTTCGTAAAGATAGTGGTGAACAGTTCTTGGTTGGATTCAGAGATGAAGGTCTCCACATTGGCGTCGACCTTGGCCTTTTCTTCGATTTGTTCCTTATAGAGAACACCGATCAAAGTGCCCACTGCCGTGACGATTTCCGTGATGTTTTTTCTGCGTTGGCTGAGGCTGCTCAGATAATTATTCATGTATTCCTGTTGGACACACAGGTCATTGAAGCGACCTAGGTTGTCTTGCAGGTGCTTCAATTGCTTTACGAATTTGGCAACCGAGGATTTGTTCAGCAAGCTTTGGAAGAATTCGAGGAGATACCGAAGTTTTTTACATTCAATACGTAGCTCGTGGACTTCCTCATCTTCTGTCTCATTGGAGATGATGTGTTTACCCATTCCAACGATTTTATCGTACCGCTTATGAAGTGTACGGAAAGCAAGTTTTTTAATGGGTTTTAATGCGTTTCTGGATGCCGGTATTTCATCATGGGGATGAGAGAAGAAATGAATCTTTTCAGTGATTAAATTTTGGTAACTTTTGGACTGTAAGAATTTACTGAGTTTATGGCACTCGGTCTTGCGGCGTTTTTCCAAATCCTTGAATAGCAATTCGATGCCATGTTTCTGTGGGCCGGGAACCATGTTGATGTATTCCTCTTTTGAGAGGATATACACATCCAGATCCCGGACTGGGCCGGTGGCTGTCCCCAAGCTTCGGAATTGGTCTTTGAGCTCCTGGGTAATGTCTTCTGGGAAAACTTCCTTGAGTAACGACAAAATGGAACGGATTTTCCGGATGCTGACCCGGTAGTCATGCAGGTACTCGGAGTCGTGATCCTCAATGGTTCCGGCTTCATTCTGTCTAGCAACCGTCAACAGGTTGGAAATCATTTCCTGGGTTGTTTCCCTGGCTGGGGCTTTGGGATCAATTTTGAATCGAACTTTTCCCTTGTAGTCACCTGGGGTGATTCCCAGTATCCTGACGGATTCTTCGTAGAGGGTTTCTGAACAGTGTTCGATGCCTATAGACTCGATGATCTTTTGGGCCGTCGACAATTCCTTGTCATAACCTCGGACGGAGTGAAGAACCATCTGCCGGTTCAGAGGGATGTCCTGTTTGCCTCGACGGATTGTGGCTTCCTCAATGGTGATACGAACGACGGTTTTTTCGTCTTTATTGAGCAAGTTCAGCGTCGTGTTGACGATTTGTCCTTCAAATACGGGCAGCAAGGCCCGGGGATCCAGGATTTCTGAAATGGCATCCCGGAACCCGGAATGGGGGTAATCCCAGGAAAAGCGGCCTGAATAGTTAGCTTTCAATCCCGCTTCTTCGATCGGTGGGTTTTCGAGGAAATTTAATAGGCTGAATCGGCCTCCCAGGTGCAGAAGGTGAAGACCTCGATTGTGGAATCTCCAATCAAAGGTATCGTAGTAGGTGAAAGGACTGGGTTCAGTGATTTCCTCAGTTATGCCAAATCGTTTATGCAGCAGTTCACGTAACTCAGCCCTTTTGGTCTCATCATCGGGCAATTGGTAGTTCATAGGTCCAAATCGTTATGTAGCCGAAGAGATCTTTCGTCAATGGCATTTAGGTGACATCTGTGTTACGAATGTGTGACAGGGCCCATATTTACGTGCACATAGAGTACGTAAACTAAATCCTCCGAATCCTCCTCACCTCACCTGAGAATGGGAGCGCTTACGAGTTTTTGGTGATCTCGCCTTCTTTGATTTTGGTCAGGTACTTAGTTAATTCGTCTTTGACTTCCGGCATCAGAATGTAGAGCCCGAGCAGGTTCGGGAAACACATACCCAGAATCATGGCATCGGAGAAATTCAGTACATTGCCAAAACTCATGGCGGCTCCGATGATGATGAATGCACAGAACAACAGTTTGTAAGACATGCGGGAGGCCCGACCTCTGCCAAAAATATACATCCAGCTTTGCTCTCCGTAGTAGGACCAGGCGATCATGGTGGAGAAGGCAAATAGAATCACTGCAACAGCAAGGATCGTGGGGAACCATGAAATGACACTGGCAAACGCTGCTGAAGTCATCCCGATATCGCCCAAGGCTTCTTTCTCCGTGTAGGTGCCTGTAATGATGATGACCAGAGCCGTCATCGTACAAACCACTACCGTATCAATAAAGGGTTCCAGCAGGCTCACCAAGCCTTCACTGGCAGGGTTGTCTGTGCGGACGGCAGAGTGAGCAATGGATGCCGAGCCAATTCCCGCTTCATTGGAGAAAGCCGCCCGTTGAAACCCGACAATCAGGACTCCCATGACCCCACCAAACGTTGCCTTTGGCGAGAAGGCACCATGAAGAATTTGCAAAACTGCATCGGGGACTTGTCCCACATGCTTGAGCAAAATTACCATGGCCGCCGTGACGTAGATAGCACACATGAACGGGACGATTTTCGCCGTCACTTTTGCAATGCTGCGGATGCCTCCAATAATGACCATCCCCACGATGATCGCGATGATAAACCCAAAGGTAGACCCCCTGCCTACCCACCAGCTGTTTTCCCCTCCAGTGACTTCGATAAACTGTGTAAAGGCCTGGTTTACCTGATACATGTTTCCACCGCCCAGAGAGCCTCCAATGCACATGATTGCAAACAGGATTGCCAGGATTTTTCCAAGTCCTCCATAGCCCCTCTTTTGCAACCCTTCGCTCAGGTAGTACATCGGTCCGCCATGGGTTTTCCCGGTGACATCAATTTTGCGGTATTTCACACCGAGTGTACATTCGACAAATTTCGAAGACATCCCCAGTAACCCCGCCACAATCATCCAGAATGTGGCACCCGGCCCGCCAAGACTGATGGCCGCCGCCACGCCGGCAATGTTCCCCAGTCCCACCGTTCCAGATAACGCCGCCGTGAGTGCCTGGAAATGCGACACTTCTCCTTTTTCTCCGGGGGTCGTGTATTTCCCTCGGACAATATCCAGTGCCAAAGGAAAACACCGCACATTCACCAACTTGAAATAAACGGTGAAGATCGTGGCCCCAACGATCAGCCAGATCAGCACAAAAGGGACTTCTGGAAGCTCGACTTTGTAAAATATGACACTGGTCACGATCTTGGTCGGCTTCTCCATCCATTTATCGATTAGTTCATCCAGAGTCTCCGGCTTTGGAGCCTCAGCCACTTCAGACTCTTCTCCACCGGTCGGAGAGGTTGCCGATTCATGGGCGATGAGACTCGAAGTGACAGCCGGAAAGATCTGGGCGATAAAAAGGAGAAGGAGTACGAGCGTAGGTTTTGGCATTTTCAAATGTGGAGGAATTTGCAGGAAGCCACCAAAGGTAGGGATGCATTTCGGAGGTTGGCAAGGATTTCTCTTTCGAATCCATCGGTTCTGCATCTGATTCGTTGACGTTTGTTTTTCCCAGTGCATGTTCCCGGCTTTGTGAGCTTCCCCAATACATTGGATCGACACTTGTGCAAAGAATGGTTGAAGACCTTAGGGCTGACCGTTGGTGCCGTTCTGGGATTATTTTACGTCCAGAATATGTATGACAACCTTGGGGAGTTCATTAAACGAGGGGCCAGTGCGACCGAGATCCTCCAATACTATTTGTTGATTACGCCCTCCTTGTTATCTCCGGTGATTCCCTTGAGTGTCCTGATTGCCACCTTGCTCAGCTATGGAGGTCTTCACAAGAACCAGGAGATCAATGCCATGCGGTCCATCGGCAGTGGGTTGTTCCACTTGATGAGGGCCAATTTGCTGATCACTATGTTGCTCACAGCAGGCCTTTATGCCTTAAGTTTGTGCGGGCAATCCTGGTCGGTGGAGAAATCCCGGGAATTGTTTGAAAAATTAGTTGAGCACAGAGATCTCTCAGGAAAGAAATTGCCGGAATCGGAGATGGGCTGGGTTCGTCAGATTGCTTTTGAGAACAAGGTGACACGTCACTTCTGGCTTTTTAACAGCTTTCACAAGCCAACCCAAACCGCTTATGGTGCCTACCTTTACTTCCGGGACAAAGCAGGAAATGAAGAAGAGAGATTGACGGCGAGGACTGCAACTTGGGAGCCAGAGACCCAAACCTGGCTCTTTCGGGAAGGACGCCGGGTGTTCTTTGATGAAAATCGATTGCCGCTTCGATTTGAAAACTTTGATGAGCGTCGACTCAAGGGGCTGGATGAGCCGGGAACATTACTGGCTCCAACCCGAAAACTCAGCGATTTGTCGATTCAGGAATTGCATGATCAGGCCATGACTGGATCTCTGGGCTACAATAAAGAATCCAGGCGATACCAGATCCGTTATTTTCAGTCCCTGGCAGGCCCGATCAATTGCATCCTTGGCCTGATGCTCGGCGTGCCGTTTGCCATTGCAGGGCAAAGGATCAATCCCATGGTTGGCGCGACCAGGGCCATTGGCATTTTCGTGGCCTACTTTGTGCTCTCCGGGTTTTGCCGAATGTTGGGCGAAAATGCATTGCTGTTCCCCGCGGCAGCCGGAATCGTTCCGCCCCTCCTTCTCGGAATCTACGCCATCTGGAAAATGATCAAGGTTCGTTAAACACCAGGACTCGTCCTAGAGACAACCCCGCCAAATCAAAATCCCAACCGCGAAACACGCCAAAGATGCGAAAGG
>CAYSOI010000223.1:0-7151 GCA_964432425.1 uncultured Opitutales bacterium
GGGTATATGAATATAAAATTGCACCCTGAAAGGTGTGCCAGCATAGGTAGAGAGGTTGAACTAGCTGGCACGCCCTCCAGGGTGCATTATTGTGTTTCTATATTCATGGGGTATCGTTCGTTCCTCACTTAACCCCATGCTAATGGCTGTAATCCCTCCGGGATATTTCGGGATCTATGTAGTTCCCCTAGCCTGGTCTGACATCTGTAAGGGAAGTTCAAAAAACTTTTCCCACTTTTTCGGGAATAAATCCTGGAGTCGTTCGTCTGGCATGTATGGACGCTGATCTCCCATACATTTTCAACCAAACTGAAACCCGGAGCAGGTTGATTCGCGAATGATGCTCCACTCCTGTTATTAAGAGCGCACTTGGTGGCACAGACCTCAGCGTCTGTGCCACCCTCCTTGAACTAAAATCCCTATCCAACATGTAGAAGAAAGTCCCACGCCATGAAAACTGTAGCCCAAGAATACCCTGCTCCTGCACCCCAAAGCAAATGCCCCCGTGAACTCATCCCCATTGTAACCTTTGATTGGTTACTACAGATTGGACTCGCCTCCTTGTTCTTTGCGTCCTCCATTTCCAAATTGATGGGCAACCCGGTTGTCATTGCCCAATTTGGAAAGCTCGGTTTTGAACCCTATTTTGTACTGGGCTTGGGGATACTTGAAGTGTTTACCGGGATATTACTGTTCATTCCCAGAGTCGCTCATTGCGGAGGAGTGCTGGCAGCAATGACGCTTTCAGGTGTCATTTTTTCACATTCGTTAAAATTGGGAATTTCCTTCAGCGAGAAAGGCGAATTCTATCTTCTCACCATGGGGATGCTAGGGCTGATCGGTGCATTTACGATCATCTACCGTCGCCGAGGTGAACTCGTTGAAATCATGCTAAACGCTTACAACAACATCCGAAAATCCGTAGTCTGATATGAGTAAAAACGAAATCCAATGCGAAGGGGGATGTGGGGATTCAGGGATGTGCCCTGGCGTGGCCTTACTGATCTCCGGGCTTGTCGCCATCGTTCTGCATAAGGTCACCCACTGGGACTGGATCTTCTTTCCCGTCCTCGGAGTGCTGACTCCAATCCTTGTGTTCGGACTACACAAAACCCTTCCACCCTTTCGTAAAAAAACTGAGAATTCTTCGAACTAATCCAAAACTATCATGAAAACACTGAAATCAAAGTTAATGATACCCATCCTTTGCGTACTCGGCGTAGGCACCTACGTCTACGTCATGGGCAAAACCGGAGCCTGCCCAAGCTGCGAAGCCATCACAGAATCCCTCGGACTCAGTGCCAAATCCGCAGATGAACAAGGATGCGATCTGGACGACTTGAGCTGCTGCTCAGAAGGTGACGAAGAAAACGCAACTACAAACAAAGCCCAAGGCGTCCCTGCCCCATCTTGGCAATTATCTGACCTCGAAGGGAACCCAGTCTCTTTCGCTGATCTCAAAGGCAAAGTGGTCCTGATCGACTTCTGGGCCACCTGGTGCCCGCCTTGCCGGAAGATGGTCCCCAATCTGGTAAAACTGGACGAGGAATATCGCGACCGCGGCTTGGAAGTTGTTGGCATTTCTCTCGACGAAGAAGGTGCCCGTGCAGTCAAACCCTTCAACGAGAGATATGGAGTCAAATACCGCAGCCTTCTGGCTTCGGACGAAGTAGTGAAGGCTTTTGGCGGTATCACGGGAATTCCAACCGCCTTTATCATTGACCGCGAAGGCAATATTGTCGGTAACCATGCTGGATACGTACCACTGGAACAACTCATCAAAGAGATCAAAACCCTGCTTTGAGTGCTCAATCCCAGTGATGGAAAAGCCATGCAAAACGATTTCCTCAAATCCGTAATCCACGAATGGTATGACCCTTTGTACCGGTTTGCGATGTCGCTGTGTCGAGAGGAGAGTGATGCACTCGATCTCACACAGAATGCATTCTACAAACTGGTCAAAAAGGGGCATACCCTCAAGGATCAGACCAAGGCGAAATCATGGCTTTTCAGCACCCTGCACCGGGAGTTCATTGACCAATACCGGCAACACCGCCGCTTCCCCTCTCAGGACATTGATTCCATTCCCGAACCGGCTTCAGACTCCGACGTCGATCCTGTTGCCAAACTGGATTCCGACACCCTCCTGACTGCCTTGGAGCAGTTGGAGGAAAAATTCCGTGCGCCGCTTGTTCTATTCTACCTCCAATCCTTCGCCTACAAAGAGATCGCCGAGATCCTCGAAGTCCCGATCGGCACCGTAATGTCCCGCCTTCGCCGTGCCAAAGATCAGTTGCGAAAGATTCTGGAGACTGCCCCAGCCCAATCGTCTACCCCCACCCCGAAACCCATCCCCTTTCCCAAGGAGGCCCAAAATGGATAACAAAACCGCCAAAGAAATCCTCAGTGCCTATCGCCCCAATGGGACCGATGCACTGGATGAAAAATTCCATGAAGCTCTGCAACATGCGGAGCGGGATCCCGAGATCAAAGCATGGTTTGAAGAACAAAGAAGCTTCGATAAAGAAGCCACAACTGCCATGAATGCGGTGGAAGTTCCGGAAGAAGGTAAGGAACGCCTCCTCTCCATGCTCAAAATGGAAGAGGCACCACCCCAGCAAAAGCCAACCCCAATTCATCGCTTTTGGAAAATAGGAATCGGGTTGGCTGCCATATTGACCCTGGGCCTGTTCCTCCCGAAAGTCTTCGAAACCTTCTCCCCCGATTCCGCAGCCCCAAAGCCATACATTGTTACCAAAGAAAACTTCTCCCTGGCCCAATTGGTGCAACAAGTCATGCCCCTGGATCAGCATGTCAACGATCCCGAAGCTCTGAAGGCCTGGCTGGATTCCCAAGGTGCCCCCGTATCGAACTCCGTCCACGAAATCTTCCAACAAGCCATCGCCAAAGGCTGCAAAGTCTTCCAAACCTCCGAAGGCGGCACCATCAGTCTGGCCTGCTTCGAGGTAGATGGCAAAATGCTGCACATGTTTGTCTTTGATGAGAAAGCCCGCTCCCTCATGGAACACCCCTCCCGACAATGGTGGCGTGAAGGCGAATGGAACATGATGACTTTGGAGAATGGACCACAACTCATTGCCCTGGCCACTCACGCAGATCGAGCCGCGATCGAAAGAATGCTCTGATCCTAGAATTCCAAGTTCAATATGGGGAGTTCAATTCACACTGCGTCACAGGAAATCCTTCAACAGGGTATCGAACTTCTCGAAACGATTACCCAAGCGGACTACACCCGGCAACACGCATTCGCCCAAAATGCCAGCATTGGTGCACACTACCGGCATTGCCTGGAGCATTTTGAACCGCTCCTGGAGCTAGACTCCGATGTCATCAACTACGATGCCAGAAAACGTGACCTAGACTTGGAAACGGATTTATCGACAGCCTTTGAACGCACTTGGGAATACGCCGAAACTTGCGATTACTTCACCCTGTTTCCGCTGAACAAACCGGTCAAAGTCATCACCAAAGTCTCCTATGCGGGACAAGAGGAAACCGAAGTCATGTCGACCCTGGAAAGAGAATGGATGTACTGCATATCCCACACCATACATCACTACGCCATCATCAGCTTGATTTGCCGCCAACAGAACATTTCGGTCCCCCCGGACTTTGGTGTCGCTCCCTCCACGCAAAAGCATTTGCAGAAACTGGCACTGGATAAAGCTGCCAGCATATAACCCCAAAAAACCGATACCATGTGCTCCGTTTCCTGGCTTCCTCATGACACGGGATATGATCTGTTTTTCAATCGCGACGAACAACGTACCCGCCCCACGGCGGAACTCCCCAGCCTTCAAACCGAAGCCTCCACCAAGTACCTCTCCCCCAAAGACCCACAAGGCGGCGGCACATGGATCTTCGTCAACAAACACGGGCTCACCACCTGCCTCCTCAATGCCTACCAGCAAGAAACTTCCGAGCCACCTCAAAACCCAACAAGCCGAGGATTACTGGTAAAGTCCCTCGCCAGTTGCCAACGCAGGCAAGACCTCGAAGCCAAACTCCAGCAATTGCTCCAGACCCACGCCTATTCCCCCTTCTACCTTCTAGCCTTGGACGCCCACCAACAAGTCAGCTTCTGGCTCTGGAACTCCCGAAACCTGCAATCCATCCAAGCCCCCGCCCTCCCCTTCTTTACCACCTCCAGCCAACATCCCGAAACCGTTCTCAACTTCCGAAAAAACACCGCAACTGTAGCCATTGAACAAAATGGATTAAACCCAGAAACCTTGAAAAACCTCCACATGGCAACCGGCATTCCCGCCTCCGAGAAAACCATCAAGATGTCCCGACAAGACGCCAGAACGGTCAGCTTCACCCAAATTACTGTACAACCCAACCTGGCAACCATGCACTACGCCGAACGGAAGGAAGACCTGGACTTCCAAAAAACAACCACCACAAGACTCCCACTCAGTTGACTCTTTTCACAATGACCAACCCATCCACGACTACACCCTTTGCCATCCCGGAACAACTTCCCCCTCCCCAACCCCTCCCCACGACCGAATACCCCATCGACACCTCCAGAATCTTCCCCGAAGGGATCTGGAGAAATCTTTATCACAAAATCCAACCCCTCATCGAAGGGCACTTCCAGTTTCCCCTACTCTGGAAACAGTACGAATTTGCACAAAGACGAAGCCATTCCCCAAAAAGCTTTTCCAATCTCCTGCTCTGGCGATTGGGAAACACCTGCCAGGTGGAAGACCTAGTCCTGAAAGTTCTGGAATCAATGGATGGACCGGCCATGGTAGCGTTCAACCACCCATTTGGGGGAGCGGAAGCACTGGCGATGGTCAGTGTCCTTGAAACAGCCCGCCCAGGAGGCTGGACCATGATGGCAAACCGTGCCCTTTGTGCCATTCCCGTCTTCCAAGAGGTCTTCCTCGAAGTCGATCCGATGAATGCCCAGCAAAATGCAGCATCCGTAAACCGCAAGGGACTTGCCCGAACTCTACGACACCTTCGTAATGGCAATCTGGTTGGCCTTTTACCAGCAGGCAAAGTCTCTCATCGAGATGCAGAAACCGGAGCCATCACCGACCGGCCATGGAGCGATCACGCCGTCCGCCTGGCAGCCTCGGCTGAAGCCAGTATCGTGGTCCTCCATATCCCAGGAAGCAATAGCAACCAATTCCTTAACATCCCTGCCCCCCTGCGACTTGTCCGAGCAATGAGTTTGTGCAAGGAACTCGTCCACCCGGCTCAGCCCAATCTGCAAATCGAGTTGGCCAAACACCTCACACCCTCAGAAGTCAAATCCCTGGCCAAAAAACAGAATCCAGGACCAAAACTACAATCCTGGTGCCACCTTCGTGCTGCAGGCATCCTACAATCCCCCAATCCTCCAGTTGAAGTCCCTAAAACCTCCATAGAACCATCAGCCAACCCATCGAAATCAACACTCGATGTTTCCGAATTCGAACTCTTTCAAACAGAGACCTACGAACTCCTCTTCTTCCAGGGCAAAGCCTGCCCCAAACTACTCGAAGAACTCGGTCGAGCCAGAGAACGCACCTTCCGAGCAGCCGGGCAAGGCACAGGCCGCGAAATCGACATCAATCCCGAAGACGAGTACTACCACCATCTCGTCCTCAGAGACAAAACCACCAAAACCATCACTGGAGCCTACCGAATCGGCATCATCCAGAAAATCATTCAGGAACAAGGTCACCAGGATCTCTACCTCGATCACGTATTCCAAATTGACCCGCTGTTTTACAAAGAACTCGGAGGAGCTCTCGAACTTAGCCGCTCCTTCGTCTCTCCAGATCGGCAAAAGGACAACCAAGCCCTCGCCATGCTCTGGAAAGGACTCGGTAAAGTCGCCTTGAACTGGAATGCCATGACCCTCTTCGGCTCCGTCACTATCTCCAACGAACACCACCCCGCCAGCCAAGCCATCCTCGTCGACTTCCTCCAAAACAACTACGCCGACTCCGCCCACATGCGAAGCCTCGTAAAAGCCAAAATCCCCTTCGCCCCCCAAACCCAACACCACACCTACATTTCCAACGCCTACAAAGGCGAAGGCATCGCCTCCCTCACCCCCCTGATCCACCACCTCGAAAACGGAGCCCGCGGCATTCCTCCCCTCATGCGATACTACTGCTCTCTCGGAGCCAAATTTCTAGCCTATCACGTAGAGCCCACCTTCGCCAACGCCCTCTACTGCCTCCTCCGCGTCCAACTCGATCAAATTCCCGAAGGTTTCAAAAAACGCTTTCTTCAGTAGTTTTTGATCAGACGGATCGGTCCTATCAGTCAGATCCGACTGATCAAGAAAAGCTGTAAGTTCCTATCACCCCACCTTATTCCCTGTCCCAATAGTTGAATAATCGACCAATTGATCTATTATACTGCAAGCACATTTCCAATGATCACCCACACTACACCTATTTACCTCGCCACTTTCCTGGCATTCCTGGCCACCTCCGCCTTTGCACAATTGGACTTCGAAAGACCACCAATCGATTACCATAATCGCCCCACCAGCAACCCCATCGAAGATCTCCAGAAGAAAGTCAATTCTGGCGAAATTGCCCTGAAATATGACGAACAATTGGGCTATCTCCCTTCAGTCATGCAACATCTGGGCATCCACAAAAATACCCAGACCCTCGTCTTCTCCAAAACCAGCCTCCAACTCCGCCGCATCATGCCGGAACGCCCCCGGGCACTCTACTTCAACGACGACACCTACCTCGGTTACGTCCAGTACGGAGATGTCCTCGAAGTCTCAACTACCGATCCTGAACTTGGAGCCATGTTCTACACCCTCGACCAGGACCCCAAAGAAAAACCACAATTTGTCCGCGACCGTGGTCACTGTTTCCAATGCCATGCATCCAACCGTACCAAAGGCGTCCCCGGACACCTCGTCCGCAGTGTATACCCCAACAAACATGGACAACCCGAGTTCGGCAGAGGCACCTACACCTCCGACCACTCCACCCCCTTCTCCAAACGATTTGGCGGCTGGTACGTCACCGGCAAACACGGCGACATGCGCCACATGGGCAACACCGTTCTCGAATCCGTAAAAGCCCTCGACCTGGACCGGGACGCGGGTGCCAACATCACCGACCTCTCCCCCATCGTCGACACCGATCCCTACCTCACCA
>CAYSOI010000224.1:0-3872 GCA_964432425.1 uncultured Opitutales bacterium
GATTCTTTCTCTGGCTCGAAACCACGACCTCACCCGGTATCGTCAACAAGCTCAACACAGCGATGCGAAAGAAGGAGTACTCCGACGAGATTTTCAAGAAAGAGACAGGAAAGACTCTGGAGCAACTTTGGATACAGTACAGTTCTGAGTAATCCAGTCACAATGAACTTTTAAAGCGAGCTGAAGGTTCGCAAGTCAATAGCCCAGGGTTTTGAACCCTGGGTAAATTTGAAAATAAAATTTGCGTGCTGAAAGTACGCTGGGAAATGAACTATTCCTGTGTCCATACAGGACACAATCTTCTTCATTACCTTGACCCAGGATTGAAATCCTAGGCTGACTAAGCAGCGAACCTTCAGTTCGCCTTCGGTATCCGAAAAGGTAATCAATTTTGTAAGATTCTATTTCCTCATAAGCTTGTTGTACTCAAGACTGCTTCGATAGAGAATCAGGTCTCCCTTCTGGATACAAAACCTGACTGCGATTCCCTTTTTGTGGGCAATTTTCATGCTTTCATTTGACCCAAGAATCATGAAGGCTGTGGCCCAGGCATCGGCATCTCTGGCGGTTTGGGCAAATACATTGACGGCGACCAAATCATGCTCAACCGGACTTCCTGTTCGAGGGTCAATCAAATGCGAGGCAGGTTTGGGGGCATCTGGATTGGGTTTGTTAAGACGATAAGTCCCGGAGGTTGCCACGGCGTAATCCTGAAGTTTAACCAATGTCATCTTGCCCTCTGAACCATCTTCCAGGGCAACTCTCCAGCCCTCTCCCTCAACACCGTTCCCCTTGGCCCGGAGTTCTCCACCAATCTCAACCAGATAATGCTGAAATCCCTCTTCATCGAGTACGGCACAAACTTCGTCAATGATGGCTCCTTTGGCGGAACCGGAAAGATCCAACTGCAAAGTGGGTAGCTTCTTCTTCACTTGATGATCCAAAAGGATTTCGAGGTGCTCCATCCCAACCAGAGTTTGGGCTTGTTCGATTTCTGCCTTCGTTGGCAAACTTTCCCGCGTTTGCTCGATTGGACCAAATCCCCAGAGATTGACGAGTGGGGCAACAGTGATGTCGAAGGCTCCATCAGTCTCGGCATGCATCTGTTGGGCATGTTGAATCAGTTCGTGCATCAAGGGATGAATGGACACTGGTGATGGGCTGACATTCTGGTTAAATTGATAGAGTTCAGCATCCGGCCTCCAATGGGAAAGGATTGTTTCAGACTCCTTGATTTTGCTGGCAACAGCATCGATGAGTTCGTGCAACTCATAGGTTTGCGGTGTTCGGACTGTGACCTTCCAGGTCGTTCCCATGGCCTTGCCACTCATGGTGAAGTCATTCCATTCAGAGGAATCATCCTGCGAATGGAAACACCCGGCCAGAAAGCACAAAAGAAGGATGGAAATGATTCGGCTCACATCAAAGATTGTAGAGAATGAGGGAGAGCCCGAGGAAACCAAAGGCCAGATAGTCCCGGCGGCTCCAGGTTTTATCATTTCGACGGTATTCAAACAGTTTGAGAAACAAACCGGTCGGACAACCATAACGGCAGTAGGCCATCGGGACAAAGGCCGAGGCGATCAATCCGACTATGGCGATGGTGATAGTCGCGACTCCGGCCACTTCCCAGACATAGGCATCGAAAGGTTCCAATGCTGCCAAGGGAAACTTCAGTTTATGAAACGCCACCACCAGGACAAAGCCCAACAAAGCGACAGGTAAATATTCCAGAATCTTACTCAACCTGGCGGGAATCTGAACAGGCGATTTCCAAATCTTGCTCATCCACTGCTGGGCTGCCCCATGAGGACAAAGCTGATGACAATAAAAGGGTTTACCTGTCGCCATCGGAACAAGAAGTGCCGCAAGTGTGAGCAGAGCCAGAACCGGTGCTCTTTGCCAGGGAATTCCACTTTGCATCCAACCAGCAAACATGGCCTGGGAAAGTACATCTCCGTTGATCAATCCAAGATAACCAACCAACAGGATTTGGTGAACAAGGCGGAACTTCTTGTGCTTCCCGAAACGAGTAAAGGCGACCATACCACCGAGCAGAATGACGACCAGCGAACCCGTGTCTCGCAGCTTCCAATTCACCAAAGGTTTGGACTCCTCAGTCTTGGTGCGTTCACCTTCCCATGCATCTGCGGTTTTGACGATGCCTTCCGCCATGGCCATGCTGGTCATGGTCGCACCAGAGACACCTTCAACCTCTTCGGCGACGAGGTCCATTTTGGCAAGCTCAGGAACAGTTCGACCCTGGAAGAGCGAAGCAAAGTAGGCATCGTCATTTGGATAGTCCGCATAGGGTTGATTTTCAAAACTGGAACGGGCTTTCATCGCGATCAACTTTCCATCGGGTCCAATGGCCAACAATGTATCCACCGGACCTTGATAACCGATCACCTGATCCGCATACGGAGACGTACGGCCAACTTGCCCCAGCAATGTCCCCTCTGCATCCAACACATCCTGAAGAGATGGATGTGTCTTCGAAGGAACCAGCGTGGAAGCTGTCGAAAAGTACGCAGTCACTTCTTCGATAGTGATCGATTCTGGAAAACGACTGGCTTTGCTCTTCGCACCAAATCGAAGAGCCAGGGCATCGGCAATCGCAAGGCTTGTCAAAGTCGCACCGGACACGGCATCCACATCCATACCTTTGGCAATCTCTTCTTGGGACTTCCCGACAAACTGGCGGAGAAAAGCAGGTTCTTCCACAATCGCATCGACATGATCCACAGTGTCTCCACTGGATCGAATGGAAACCTGCTGAACGAGTCCACTTTCATCCAGAGCGACAAGCAGGTTGGTCGGCCCGGAAAACCCGATGGACGCATCCCCCTGCGGAGAAGTTTGAGTCAGCTTACCGAGTACAGTCCCCTCTTCATCCTTTACCTCAAGAACTTCCGGATCATTTGGTAGAGGTTTGGCGGAATGGGCATTTTCAAAGAGTTGTTGAGCCTCAGTGAGCTCAATGACCCGCTCCTGGGCAGCGACTTCCTTGAGGTATTGCTGATGGGAACGATTAACCAGCCAAACGATTAGAGCAAGAGCCGCAAATCGACAAAGATGACGCAGGTTGCACTTCTGTCGATGGGAAGGCATTTCTCACATCACTCGATGGGCAGAAGCTGGGCCGCGTCCACATGCACATTGCCTCCAGCTCCTTTTGTCCCAATGCGAATTGTGACTTCTTCACCCGACTTCAAATCCAAAGATCCGAGGGAATAGAAGCCTTCCGCAGAGGGAGGTTTTTGCGTCATGTTGATCTGAATCTCCTTGCTTCCTCCGGAGGACTTTAGTTCCACAGGAACAGCTTTGCCACGGTTTTCATGAGGCTGATAGGAAATTCGGGCATCATACTTCCCGGCCTTGTCAACTTTGATGGTGAAGGTGGCCGAGGCATTGACATCACGGCCATAAAGATAGCCATGGCCAAAGTAAGGTTTGAGCCCCTGACCTTCACTCCATTTCCCAACCAACTTGGCATCACGGTCATCCAGAACTATCCCAGGAAATTTACTGACCAGAAGACCTGTTGGCGGACCAAAAGCTGCAGCCAAAGCCATCGCATCTTTGGGAATGGTGATTTCGTCATGGATTGTTGGACGGAAGGCTTTGCCAGGGAGTTGAATCAACTCAATCAGATCATTGAGATAAGTCTCATAGACATCTCTGGGCAAGCAGTCCTCCTTGATGCAAATGGAGGCAGCACGGCCCACCACTTCGCCCATCATTCCGCAGGTCTTCATCACCCGAACTGTACCGAGAGCTTCGTGCGTCACACTGATGCAGCGGCCCGCCATGAAGAGGTTATCGACGTTGCGTGAATAGAAACAACGGTAAGGGACAGGATAGCCATACTT
>CAYSOI010000224.1:3972-7128 GCA_964432425.1 uncultured Opitutales bacterium
CCACTTTGAAGGCATGATGATGGAAAAGAAGGTCGATGTTTTTCTCTGCCCGAACGATCTTTTCCTTCTTGGCATCGCCAAATTCTTCGTAAGTTCCAGGCGACTTCTTTGCCTTGTCTGCAAACTCCTCAATGATCTCTCCAATCCGTGGATACTTGCCCCGGCGAATGTTACCCATGGCCCAAACCCGGACTTCGCTGGAACCATTGCCTCCGAGGACTCCGCGATCCTGAATTAAAGCCACTTTGCAACCCATTCTTGCCCCGGAGATGGCGGCACCCATGCCGGAATAACCTCCGCCAATCACAACCAAATCGTAGTCCTTTTCGGCAGACTGATCCGGGAGGCCGAGTAACTTGCGACGCCAAGCCGGGAGGATTGCCGAATCATTCGTTGGTGGCTCTTCGCCAGTGGTGAAATACAAGGCATCACAACGACCATTGAAACCGGTCAGGTCATGAAGAGTTATGGAGACTTCACCAGCAGGGAGCTTAACCTCTCCTCCATCTTGCCAATGCCATTTGGCTCCCTCGGTACCGAAGGTATTGGGAGCAGCCTTACCATTGACCAGAACTTGAAAACGCCCCGGCTGCCCAGGTGCCTTCCAACGGGCAACCCAGTCCTTGGTCCGGGCAAAGATTCGATAAGTGCCTGCCTCTTTTACATCGATGGTGGTCGTCGCATCTTTGACAGGTTGCCCCAAACCATGAGCCAGCAAATAAGGTGAACCCATCTCGGTGATGAACTGTGTATCCAGTTTCCATCCACCGGGTTCAGAAAAGGATTCGGCCTCGACAAGGATTTCACCTGCCTGGGCAGAGAGTGCCAGAAAGAAAAGAAGAAGGGTCTGGATAGAGGTTTTCATAATCAGTTTTGCGAAATTTGTTTCCCGAGAGGTGAAATTGTCGAGGCAAATCAGTGTTTATTGGGGCTAAGATAGGTCCTATATGTCGTATAAGACCTATATCACTTCACTCGCGTTGGCATCACCGCACCAATCTTCTTTCGCCAGGCTTCGAGGTCGGCGGCAAGCTCGGCTTTGATGTCAGGGTGCTTCTTACTGAGATCCTTTTGTTCTCCTAGATCCTGGGCGAGGTTGTAGAGTTGGGCATCGCCGTGTTCCCAGAATTCGATGAGTTTCCAGTCGCCTTTGCGAATAGCTCCACCAGGAGTCCAACCGGAACCATGGTAGTGTGGGTAGTGCCAGTGTAGAGAGCGTTCTTTGGTGCAGGAAGGGGATTTCAATAAATCCACGAGGCTGACGCCATCATTATGAATCTCGGGCTTTGTCGGGATTCCTGCGAGTTCGAGCATGGTTGGGAAAAAGTCCATACTCACGACTGGAGACTTACAGACACCTCCAGCTTTGGAAACTCCTGGAGCCCGGATGATTGTCGCTTCACGAATGCCTCCTTCGTAGAGCCAACCTTTGCCTGACCGAAGGGGTAAGTTGCAACCTGGACCATATCGGGCCTTGGCCTTCTTCCCATCGTAAGGACGTGTGCAAAGTCCGCCATTATCCGAGAAGAAGATGACCACGGTGTCGTCCTCGATTCCCTGATCTTTCAGGTTCTTGAGAATGGCACCAACACTGTCATCGACCGCAGCCACCATAGACGCCAATTCAGGGTTGTCCTGCCGGGCTCTGGATAAGCCATCCCGAGTAGCAAGGGTGGGTGTTGGACCTTCAAACTTCTTGGCCGCTTCCTCGTACTCGGCAATGCGTTTTTTGTAGGCTTGGATCGGCGTATGGACGTTGTAGTAGGAAAGGTAGGCGAGAAAGGGCGTCTTGGCCTTAGCCTGTTTCTGGATAAAGCTGTTGGTCTCGTCAGTGAGACGTTCGGTCAGGTATTCCCCCTTCTCTTTGGCTTTGAGTCGAGGATTGGTCCAGGGTGCATAGTAACCTCCCGGAGGCGAACCACGATGATGCCCACCGATGTTGATATCAAATCCCTGGTCTTCCGGGAAATGCCCTTCGTCGCCAAGGTGCCATTTGCCAGCAAAGAAGGTCTTGTACCCATTCTCCTTTAGCACCTCCGCAATGGTGACTTCTTCCAAGGCCAGATTGTCACGGTCTTTGACGTGCTGGAATTTGCCACTCTTGTTGGTTCCCGGTATCCAGTCGGTAATGTTTACCCGAACCGGATGCCGACCTGTCATAATGCTGGCCCGTGTGGGAGAACAAATGGATGCCGCAGCATATCCATCCGTAAACCGAACACCGGACTTAGCCAATGCATCAATATGAGGAGTCTTGTGAAAAGTACTTCCGTTACAGCCAACATCTGCCCACCCCAGATCATCGACCAGAAAGAAGACAAAGTTCGGTTGCTTGGCCTGGACAGTACAAATGGCAGAAATGAAGAAAAGGAACGGAAGACAGGTAAGGAGCTTGGATTTTTTCATGAGATCAAGGAGTTTGAAATGTTATCTTTCATTTGCCCCAACGGGGCTTAACAAGATAGCCCAGGGTGCGAACCCTGGGAGTAGTTTCTAAATACTCCAACAGCACTGTAGGTGCGTAACACAATTTACAAGTTTCATCTCTTTTTGTTACGCCCATTCAGGGCTTACATTTGTGGTCTTTTCTAACCCAGGGTTGGCACCCTGGGCTGTCATGTTTCGCCCCGTTGGGGCTTGGGAGTTCCAACCACACTGCTATTTCTTTCGCTTGGTGGATTTCTTATTCTTTTGGTGCTTTGCAGGGTCAAAACCGGCTTCTTTCCGAACTTCGAGGAGACGCTTGCGAAGCTTTTCCAGGGTAGCTGCATACTTCGGATTTTCGGCCAGATTGGTGAACTCTCCGGGATCATTCCTGCGGTCATAAAGTTCGGTTCCCAGTGTTCCATTTCCCCATTGGATCAACCGCCAGTTTTCATTTCGCAAGGATTCTCCTCCGCTTCGACTCACCGTAAAAGCTTCGGTCTGGGTCCAGTCACAGGAGGCAGGATCTTTGAGCAAGGGAGAAAGACTTGTCCCCTGAAGTGTCTTAGGAGGCTTGAGACCGACCAGCTCGGTGAGGGTTGGAAACACGTCGATCAATTCGGTGACCTTTCCAGTCGCGGCTCCGTGCTGTTTGTCCAGCCAGGGCACACTGAAGATAAACGGCACCCGTGTGGACTCTTCAAACAAGTGTTGTTTCTGAAACTTGTGGTG
>CAYSOI010000225.1:0-7108 GCA_964432425.1 uncultured Opitutales bacterium
AGGGTTTGGAAGCGGCCGTCATGCATGTAGGGGGCGGTGAGGGTGAGGTTGCGGAGGCTGGGCGTGGCAAACTTTTGACCGTCTGTGTAGGGGAGGCCGGTATGGTGGAATTGGAAGTCGGTGAAGAAGGCTCCTCCATGACAATGGAAGCAGTCGGCCCCGTAGAGTTGTCGGCGGGGATCGTATTCGGTGAAGAATAGTTCGAAGCCGCGTTGTTCCTGAGGGTTGAGTTGGGTCTGGCCTCGTTGGGCCCGGTCAAACTTGGAGTCCATGGAGGTAAGGGAGAGGACAAATTGTTCAATGGCGACTGTAAGGTTTTCCGGGGTTATGGGCTTTGGGCCAAAGGCAGCTTTGAATAGAGATGGATACTCAGTATGGTGCTCCAGGTACTGTGTGATGGTGTCGAGGTTGGCAGCCATTTCACCTGGGCTTTCGATCGCTTCCAGAGCTTGGTCTCGAAGTCGGGTGGCACGACCGTCCCAAAAGAACTTTTTCTTCCATGCCATGTTATGAAGGGGCATGGAATTGCGGAAGCCTACACCTCCATCCAGACCGGTGCTGACATGTTTTGGCTCTGCAAAGGCATGGTCTTTCAGGTGACAGGTTGCACAACTGACTTCATTGCTACTGGAGAGGTTAGGATCATGGAAAAGGCGTTTGCCGAGCTGGACACGTTCTTTGGTCAGAGGAAAATCTTCTGGCAGTGCAGGGATCGGGAAACCTCTTTTGATTTTGAAAGGGTAGGGAGTTCCGATCCCGGCTTTCTTCTGAGTGATCTGCTTAATGGGAACCGAAGGGTTGGCTTGTTGGGTGATGTTTCCGACGGCAAAAGCCTGTTGTACGGACTTCTTTATTTGCACGGCGACTGGATCACCTTTCCTACCGTGTGATGAATTCGTTTTTGTATTTACTAAACTCCCAAGAACCTGATCCATGTGAAAATGTAATTCCAGCTTCTGAGGTTTCGTAAGATCAAGTTTGATCGGGAGCTTTACCTCCATTCGGTGAACGGCATTGCCGATGTGATAAAGAAAACCGTTGGATGGTGTTTCCGGCCTTTCCCAAGTTCCTTCCATTGCCAGAAAGATGTAGCCACCTTGCCAGCTCCAGTGGAGATTGTTCAATAGTGGGTTGAGAGGATGTTTGGGCGGATATTGGTTGGGGTCGGATAGATTTGTTTTTTCATCCAATCCGACAGAAAAGTGTATATCGGTTATTTGGGAATCTGGTAATCCACTGAGATGAATCATCGAGTCAGCTTCAGAGACTTCCACAAACCCAAACCAGTCCTTTCGGCTCAGTTTGTTCCCATTTGCAGTAAGCAGTGCTGGATTGGATAGAAGATAACTGATTCTGGAGAAGGTAATGGTGGAGCCATCTGAGTGTTTCAGCGGCTTCCCTATGCGAACGGGCTCATCATTCCAGAGATGTTGAAATTGCAGAGATAGATCTGCTGCATGAACAGGCAGGAGAAAGAGATGGCCAACCAGTGCCCACAGAACCCAGTTTTTCATTACTCAACAGTGAATGTTTCCAATGCAGTAAATGTCCTTGGGTTACTCTGCGGGGAGAAGTAAACGATGATTGAATACTCTCCAGCACTAAGACCAGAGGCTTCTGCATTGAATGTCACTTTTACTCGATATCTTGCTGCATCTCCATTTTCGTCTACTCGGGATGCAGGATTTCCATCATCCAGTGTGCTGGTGTCGATAGTAGCTTCTTCTCCACCGATAGTCACAGAGAAAGGTGATAAGGGCAGGCCATCATTGGCTCCCTGAGTTCCAATGAGTGGTGGAACGGTGTCGTCACCATCCTCAATCGTGAGGTAAACCACCTCGTCTGTTCCAATTGGCCCAGCTGGATCACTGTAGCGACCTCCAATGGCATCTTCTTTGGCAATAAGGTGGTCATAGATCGTTTGGAGTTCGGTAGAGAGATTATCAATATCCAGTGGTGAACCTTCGTTAGGATCATCAGTAATGTTGTAAAATTCAAAGGTTGGGGTGTCTTCGGTGCTATCTGGGTCTCCGTTTACAATCAGTTTATAGTCTGGGTATTCATCTGAGATTAGAGCTCTACCGCTTCCATCATCACCACCGAACATTTCCACGACTACCACACGGTCTGTATTATCTGAAGTGTTCTGCAAAATGGGGACAATACTTTGTGAGTCTATGTTATCAACGGAGGATGTTGCGGTGGAGACATTGACTCCGCACATCTCCAGGACGGTGGAAAAAACGTCTACACAATGGACCAGCTTGTCTGAGGTCGAACCCCCAGCCAAAGCTACGTCAGGACCCGTCACAATCATGGGCACATGGCTTCCGCCTTCGTAGAGAGAGCCTTTGGAGTGATCATTGTCAAATGGAGGTTGAGCAACTTGACCTGGTGTGCCGTTGTCTCCCAACAGAATGATGTTCGTGCGGTCCATATCTACTGATTCCAGCAGTCGTTTGATCTCTGTGTCCAGAGCCTCCAGCATATTGATGTATTTCCCTTCATTGCTATTGGCTGAGGTATAGCCTCCTTCAGGGGCCAGACTGGCATCCGGGTCATGAAAGGGTGTATGTGCTGCGTTGAATCCTATCCAGCAAAACCAGGGATTGTCGCCTTGTGCTTCGATGAAATCAACAGCCTCATTCACTTGGTCGGTGGTCGAATAGGTGGAGAAATTGTCTGTAGTTGTAGCGACCCCATTGATGACTTCGAGCTTGGTCCAATCTGAAAAGTCGTCGACGCCTCCACCTTGAATGCCTTTGAAATGATACCAACCACCAAGGTCAGCTGGTCCTGTCGTACCACCACCAAGATGCCATTTCCCAAAAGAGGCGTGAGCATACCCTGATTGTTCTGCGGTCAGGATCTCGGGAATTGTCAGCTCGTCAGAGTCCAGTGTACTGTCGGTGGTTGGGTTTCCAACTCCATGCCGGAAGGGGTGTCTCCCTGTCATCATGGTAGCCCGTGTCGGGGAGCAAATGGGCTGAGCATAGGCTTTAGTGAAGCGAACTCCTGAGGAGGCGAGACTCTGAAGAGTGGGCATGTTGGGCAAAGTGACGCCGTCTGCCGTGTTGTCCAGTGGGCTGTAATCAATGCCCCAGTCATCCACGATCAGCAGAAGTACATTGTTGCCACCTAAACCAGGACCATTGCCTGTATCCGCCAATGTATGCGTGGCAGTCAATGCACTCTCCGAATCTTCGAAGCTGACCGAAACCGTGTATTCACCATCTGTCAGATCGGATGCATCAATGCGGAATTCTATTTCGTATTGAGAAGGTCTGGATAGGAAAGTTGCCGCAGTGCCGTTGTAGAAAAGTTCTTCTGGTATAGTCACAAGGTCTGTCGGCGGAGTGGAATCCCCTGTTAAGGTCACGGTAATATCGATCAGATTTGCGGTATCCGAACCTGATGCTGAATAGGAAAAACCCGTGTCATCAAAGCTTGAATTTCTGAGTCGTCGCACTCTGTAGAATTGTGATTCATCCAATTGGGCTGCTCCAGATTCGACCACGACTAATTCGTTGCCAGTTGGGTTATGAGTTTGAGGTTCAATAGTCCAGACCTTGAGGTTGGGTGAGGTTTCCAATTGGTAGGTTCCTCCTTCCAGTCCGTCCCAGACCAGGGTCAAATCTCCTGAATCGTTGTCCACTGAGAGAGATTTTGGAGATTCGGCAATCTCAGGACCACCTTCATAGCTGATCGTCACCGGTTCGGTAATGGAGTTAACTGAGCCTCCTGTAGGGTCTCCATAGTATTGACGGCCTATGTTGTAAGGGAATTTGGGGGTTCCGTCGTCTTCAATTGAAACAAAGTAAGCGTATGTGCCTTCAGGAAACTCAGGAGTTACACAAAAGCGGCCATTATGCGTGTCCAGGTCGAAATCCTCACCTTGAGTCATACCTAGATCTTCCAAATAGACATAGTCTTCCAGATAGTGCCCCAGAATGAATTCATCATCCACATCCGGGCCATATTGACTGGATGAAAGTGTTGCGGAGATCCCCTGAATTTCTGCAGCCCAATCTGGAATGGTTGTCCTGCCTGTATTGGAGAGATTGGTTGAGCCGTTGGTACCATCTCTTTTCTGAAAACCACTGATCATTTTCCTGACTCCACTGTCAGGATCATCTGGATCACTGTATCCATAAGGTCCATAAAGCGGATATCCGTCCAACACCCAGGCCAGAATAGGGGAGTGTTTCAAATCCGTTGGGTTTTCTGTGTAGGTATTTGTATCCTCGTCGTAGTCTACATGGTCTCCCAGAAGATGACGAAGACCCGGAGGGTTTGCATGATAATGATATGTGGCTCCTGCCTGGTGAGCAAAGGCCGCGTCAAAGGTAATTCCCTCATTGATGTAGGCATCACGATTCCAAATGCCGTCCCCTTGAAAGCTCCCTCCGGGAGTCGCATCTGCAGAATTCGCTGTGGAATAGGAAAAGGCATCCCGACTATCGAACATGGAGACACCGTCCACAAAATACCCGATGGCTCCAAATCCAGTAAGCTCCTTGTTTGTTGGGACTGAAGTAGACCTTGGGATTCGAGCCGTGATAGCGACGTTTGCCGGGTAATTGGGGAATATGAATGTCTGTTGTTCGTTCATATACCAAGGCCCCATTGTGTGGAAACCCATGCCTGTCGCCCTTATATAAACCCAGTCATCTGAGTAACTGACTTCGTGAACGCCTGCGTACGTAGGGAGAGCCTGAGTTCCGCTCCCTTTATCCCAAGTGGTTACTGAGTTATTGGCGGCTTCGTCGTCAGCAGTCTCATAAATCCTGGCATATTGTCCGGATTTTTCCGTGTACCAGGAGGTGATACGTGGGTCATTTGCAAATAGATCTGAGGCATGTAGCGAGAAAACGACAAGTAGCAGGAGTGAAACAGCAACTGGGGGGATCATGAAGGGACGGGAATTTCACAATATTGTTTCATCTCTAACTTTTCTGACAACACATAACGTGGCCCAGTCTTCGGTCAATTTCCTCTGCTTAGAAGACTCCAAGCCTACATGAACTCTTCAAAAACATTTGACGGAAAAGAGAGTAATCTTTTCGGAAAAAAGGGGTGAATTGTTCTGGTGTATTACATTAGTGAACTTTACCGATTGGACGCATGGAAAATAACACTGACGATATCCAAGCCGTGGAAGACCTCGGCAAAGCCCGGGACGCCATTGTCTCTGAACTCCGCAAAACTATCGTAGGAATGGATGAAGTCATTGACGAAATGATGATCGCCATTTTCGCCAGAGGGCACTGTTTGCTGGTGGGAGTGCCGGGGTTGGCCAAGACCTTGTTGGTCAGTTCGTTGGCCAAAACCATGTCCCTTGATTTCAAACGGATTCAATTTACCCCGGACCTGATGCCCTCCGATATCACCGGCACCGAATTGTTGCAGGAGGATCCCGAGACGCACCAACGTCATTTCAAGTTTCAGAAAGGGCCAGTCTTTACCAATTTGCTCCTGGCTGACGAAATCAACCGTACTCCGCCCAAGACGCAGGCCGCACTGCTGGAAGCCATGCAGGAGAAGCGGGTTTCTGCCGGAGGAGTGGATTACAAACTCGACGAGCCTTTCTTTGTTCTGGCGACCCAGAACCCTATCGAGCAAGAGGGGACTTACCCGCTTCCGGAAGCTCAGTTGGACCGCTTTCTTTTCAATGTGATGGTCAAATATCCGAGCAAGAGTGAGGAACTGGACATCATGCGCAGTGTCACCAGTGACGACGAGCCCGTTACCAATAAAGTGGTGGACGGCCCGGCTATCCTTGAATTCCAACACGTGGTCCGGCGGATTCCTGTGGCGGACCATGTTTTTGAATACGCGGCCGCACTGGTTCGGGCCACTCGACCAGACGAGCCGGATGCCCCCGAGTTTGTGAAAAAACTGATGTCCTGGGGAGCCGGGCCTCGTGCATCGCTCAATCTGATCCTTGCGGGTAAAGCCCGTGCCGCTTTGCGTGGTCGTTGTCATGTTTCCATTGATGACATCAAGGCCGTGTGCCTGCCGATTCTGCGCCACCGGGTCATTCCAAGTTTTGCTGCGAGATCCGAGGGCATGACTCCAGATACTTTGATCGAGAAGCTTCTGGCTGAGATCCCTTCCGATGAAAAGCTCTATGGGCAAAAAGCCAGTTGAGCGGGGGACCTTCGGCACAAAAGATCCAATGCTGATTAGCTGACCACATGTTAGGGCAAAGCCACTACCTTGACCCGGAGGCACTGCAAAAACTGGGTGACCTGGAATTGATCGCCCGTGAAGTGGTGGAAGGCTTGCGGGTCGGCAGTCACCGCAGTCAACTGAAAGGTTTCAGTACGGAATTTGCACATCACCGGCAATATTCCCCCGGTGATGCTTTGCGGACCATTGACTGGCGGGTTTTCGGGCGAACTGAAAGGTACTACACTAAGCTCTACGAAGCCGAGACCAACTACGATTGTTATCTGCTGCTCGATGCGAGTGCGTCGATGAATTACGGTTCCGGCAAGGTGAGCAAACTGGAGTACGCCAAGTTTCTTGCGGCCAGCTTGGCTTACATTGTTCTCAAACAACGGGATTCAGTTGGCCTTTCCATCTTTGATTCGGAAGTTCAGGCGTACCTGCCGCCTCGCTCCACCATGGGCATTCTCCTCCAGATGGAGAAGTTGCTGAAGGAGGTCCAGCCGACCCCAAAGACCAGCATTGGCAAGCAACTTCACGACATTGCCCTCCTCTTGAAACGACGCTCTTTTGTGGTCGTGCTTTCCGACTTCCTGTCGGATGTGGACGATATCCTCTCCGGTCTGGATCACCTTAGATTTGATGGCCACAACGTGATCGTCTTGCACACTCTCGATCCTCACGAACTTCAGTTCCCCTTCAAAGGGACTTGGCAGTTTGATGGTTTGGAAGGGGAGGAACCCCTCATTACTCAGGCAGAAAGAGTCCGGGACGACTACCTTGACAACCTAAATGAATACATGGATGCCTTTCGCAGAGGGTGCATCGCCAGCCATATTGACTATACCACGGTGGACACGTCCCGCCCTCTGGATGAAATGTTGGGTGAGTTTTTCCACCACCGTGAATCCTTGATGGGAGGAGGTTCTGCAGGAGC
>CAYSOI010000226.1:0-7088 GCA_964432425.1 uncultured Opitutales bacterium
CAGGAGTCGGGAGAGTGGTTTCATATTAACGTGGGATTTCAAAAAGGTTGTCGGTGGTGCAATACCAGTCGGGAACGGCCATGCGGCCGATGGGTGTGTACTTTTCCGGTTGGAAGCGGAGGGTTTCCGGATCGAAGACTCCATCCCGGACATGGATTCGGTGAATCTGGCCAATGACGAGGCGGTTGCTGCCGATTTCAATGGTTTGGATTTCTGTGCATTCCATCGCTGCCGGAGCATTTTCGATTCGAGGCGGGCGGATCAGGTCGGAGGGTAATGTCGTGAGCCCGGCTTCTTTAATTTCACTGACTCCGTAGTCGAGAGGTTTGGAGGTCTGTACCATCGCCTTGGCAACGGATTGATCGATCATATTGATGACGAACTCTTTGGTCTCCCGGATGTTTCGGGCGGTGTCTTTGGGGACGCCGGGAGACTTGTTGCCCGGAGCTACGGCGACCATGGGTGGCTTGGAGCCGAAGACGTTGAAGAAGGAAAATGGAGCGGCATTGACTATGCCATCCGTATTAATCGTTGTGATCCAGGCAATGGGCCGGGGTGTTACCAAAGATGCGAGAATCGGGTAGGCTTTCTCTGCATGTTCACCGTCTAAATCGAGTAGCATAATTTGTGAATGTACGCAGTGCAGCTAAGGTGAGACGAGTTTGTTTCGCAATAATATATGTTTGGACAGGATGAACTGGATCAACAGGATATTTCTATGTTCCTGTTGTTATGAAAAATTTCCTAGTTTTCCAGTGTCTGTGGATTCTTTTGTTTGGGGTTTCGAATGCTGCGGTGGAGAAAATCGGGATTACCTGGGAAAAGGCAAAGTATTGGCCCAGTTTGAAGCCAATTAGCTTTCGGGTGGACCCCTTTCCAGACGACATCTTTTTACTGATCTTTCCGGAGTGGCTGACGTCAAGGGAGAGGAGTTGGCATGTGCGGCCTACCTGGAAGACGGCGGGCGGGAAGGCTATGGCGGAGTGGGCTTCAGAAGGAGTTTCTGTGAAGTTGACGTTGGATTATACACAGTTGGGTAAGGAGAGTGTTCTGAAATGGACATATGAGGTGGCCAACAATTCGGCGCAGGATTTGAGTGATGTGGCGTTATTCAACTGTTTCAATCTGGTCGATGCTCCTTCTTTTGTGGATTTTGAAATGAAGCGGACTTGGATTCGGCAAGGGGAGATGAATACGGCTCAGCTTTCCACTGTAAAAAAGACCAGGGCGACTCGGACGATTCAGTTTTATCCGACCAAAGGTGGGCTCGATCTACCGGAATTTGAGCGATTCATGCGTTACGGAGCGACCAGTGCTCAGGAGTTGGAAGGGGACAGGATTGCTGTCGACTCCAAAGATGGGGAATGGACGGTGGAATCTATTGTAGAAGGTCAGGTCGCGTACTTTTTCAATAACTGGGAGAGGGATCATGGTTGCATTCATGCAGCTCCAATGTTGGGGGATATCAAGGCTGGCGAATCCAAGGGTTCAACAGGCCGGATTCAGTTTAAGCAACGGGATGAATGATGAACCCCAACGGTGGATTTCTATTCTCCAAGCCCAATGGCTGTAACCTTTTTTGTAATCAATTCACTGTTTTCACCTAGTGGTGTATTATTCTTTGCATTACTAAGGTAATTCTTTCATTGTAGCCATCAGGTATGAAAAAAGTGATCAGGAACATTTTCTATTGGTTGGGAGTTTGCTTAATCTTGTGTTCCTTGACAGGACAAGAAGTCGACATTGATGAATTGAAGGATCTGGATTTGGAGGATCTGATGAGCATCGAAGTGGCTACGGTCAGCACGGCTACCAAGAGGGTTGAGAAAGCGACTTCTGCACCAGGAATGGTATTTGTGGTAGATAAAAAGGATATTCGAATGCGGGGATACCGTAATTTGAAAGATGTTCTGCGGGATTTGCCGGGGATGGATGTTACGGAATCTTTTTACTCTGAACTGGGCTCCCGTGTCGCGATTCGTGGCCTCACTGGAAACCACAAGGCGGTTGTGCTGGTCAATGGTATGCGGGTGAATCCACCAGGAGGGGAGTTCTTTCCTTTTCGCAGTGATTTCAGTGTGCGAACTGCCGAGCAGATTGAAGTCATCTATGGTCCGGGGTCCACTCTCTATGGCCAGGATGCCATCAGTGCGGTCATCAATGTGAAAACGCAGGATGCAGAAACCATGTTGAAGGACAATGACTTGGCGATTATCGGAGGAGCGGAGGTGGGTCTCTGGGATGAGAGGGATGCCTGGCTGTCTTTCAGCAAACGATTTGAACGGGAGGACATGTCTTTGACGGGGTACATCCAATATCACAATTCCCATTTGACGGAAATTGATCAGGATTACCCAACTTGGTGGAATGACTATCGATTGATGGCACAAGCCAGAGGGGGACAAGGGGACCCGCCTTACCGGCAGGATTTTGGTCTCAATGCTTTCACACGTTTCAATGTGGGCGATTTTTCGATTCAAACCTGGTATCGGGATTCCGAACGAGGTACAGGGGAGGGTTTTAACGCCCTCTTTCCTTATCTCCGTGAGAACATGTGGCGGGACCGTTCCTGGGTCACGGAAGCAAAATATGTCTGGCAGGTGAATGATCGACTCACGGTCGATTCGATTGCCACCTACAGTTGGTATGAGGTACACCCGGACTCCCTGTATGCTTTCCCTCTGAATGGAACTGAGTGGTCTCTCAACAACCATAATTACGGGAATCAGAATGCTTTTACACTGGAAGAGATGCTTCGTTTCGATGTTTCGGAGAAAATTTCACTGCTGGGCGGGGTCGCCTACACCAATTATGATGTTGTTCCCAAATCTACTTTTGTCGGCGGAGCCCAAAGAGGTTCGGATGCATCACTGGTGCAACAGGGAGGCACACTGACCTATTATACGGAAGCGGGAAACCCGGCTTCTATTCAGGAGGTTCCCATTGTCGCCGAAATTGATTGGGAGCGATATGGAGCCTACTTTGAAATGACCTGGGATGTCTTACCCAAGCTTGAAATTCTTGCAGGGACCAGAGTCGACAAGGACTCCCGTATTGATGACCCTTCGATTACCCCTCGAATTGCATTGATTTATGATGTGTCCGAGAACTTTACCGCGAAATACACTTATTCTACGGCTTACATTTCACCCAGCCCTTACTTCGCTTACGAGATCTTTGATATCAACAACACGCTCAAGCTACCTAACCCAAATCTGGAGCCGGAGGAATCTCAGGTTCATGAAATCAATCTGACCTGGCACAACGATTGGCTTAATCTTGGCTCCAGCTTTTACTATGGAGAGCAGGAGGATTTACTCTTGTGGGGAGAGCGTACCCTACCTGTGCTGGGGACCGTTTTTCTGGACCCTAGCGGGACCATAAGCCGGGATTTAACTCGTGCCATTAACAGTGGAACGAGTTGGAATATGGGAGTGGACCTCTACGGCAAAGCTAGGATTCGCGATAATTTCAATGTATGGGGGGCTTACTCCCTTGTCGAATTTGAGGAGAAGAGTATGGGGAAGACTCATGGGTTACCGGGAATCTCTCATCAAATTTATAAATTGGGATGTACCTGGGCTATCACTCCAGATCTTTTTGTTACTCCAAGTCTGGTAGGGCGATCTCATCCTGAGAATCTTGAAATAAATTCACTGGGAAATAAAGTAGAGAATCCCTGGCAAATGAATTTACATGTGCTTTATGCACCCGCTAATGACTGGGAAATCTACACAAGCATCCAGAACATCACCAATCACAAATATGCTCTTGGAGGCCCACTGAGTATCGCCATTCCGCAGGAGACCATTAATGGTGTGATCGGTGTGCGCAGGAAGTTTTAATACCCCTTCCTGACATTGAATATGAAGAATCAAAGAACTTCAGAGCTTTTCAGAAGCAGGCTTGTGTTTCGCCTGATGTTTGGGTTGGTCGCACTTTTTGTTTTTCCTGCCCTTACTCCTCTTCAGGCGGAGACCTCGGTGGAATACAAAGTAAAGGCGGTTTTTCTGTTCAAGCTGACCAAGTTTGTGGAATGGCCCTCCGGCTCCTTTACTTCGGACGCTCCATTTGTCATCGGGGTTTTAGGAGAGGACCCATTTGGGCAGGAATTGGATAAAGTGTGTAAAGGAGAGGAGATTGGAGGCAGGACAGTGTCGGTAAAGCGTGGAGGCAGTCTAGAAGACCTGAAAGATTCTCACGTTATTTTTGTTTCCCGTTCGGAAAAGAAGGAGTTTGCCCGCATCCTCTCCGCCCTTGAGAAACAAAGTGTTTTGACCGTTGCAGACTCGGATACATTCATGAATGTGGGAGGCATGATCAATTTTGTTCCCAAGGGAACACGGATCAGTTTTGAAATCAGCCCCAAGGCCATCAAGGAGGCAGGCCTTCGGGTGAGTTCCAAGGTATTGAGATTGGGAATTGTCAAGAAATAGGGGTTAATACGCATGAAACTGACACTTCGGGATGCTCCAATCAAAAAGAAGCTGCAAGTATTGATCATCGCGACGACCAGTTGTGCACTGTTGCTGGCTGTGACTGCCTTCATCTTTTTTGAGGTTCAATCCTTTCGAAAGCAACGGGTGAAAACAATGGAGAGCTTGGCTCAAGTTCTGGCGACCAACAGTACGGCCGCCATCACTTTTGAAGATGCTCAGACTGCACAGGAGACCTTGGCTGGCCTGAATGCGGAAGCCGATATTTTCCTGGCTGCCATTTATGATGAACAGCAAAAGCTCTTTGCCTGGTACACTACAAATGGTCAGGAGGTCAACGTCCCGGAAACTACGCCCCAGTTCAAGGAACCTCTGATTGAATCCAATCGCATCTCTCTGACCCAACCCATTTTGCTGGATGGGAAAGAGATCGGGATCATTCTCATGGTTTCCGGTGTGAGTGAAATTCGGGATAGAATCGCTGGGTACATCAAAATCTCGATCACAGTTCTCCTGTTCTCCCTGTTGATTGCTCTTGTCCTGGCCACCATTCTTCAGCGAATCATTACCCACCCGGTGGAAGAACTGGCCTCGGCCGCCAAACGTGTTTCTCAAGACCAGGATTTTTCCGTCCGGGCACCCAAATCCGGTAATGATGAACTCGGGGTTTTGACCGATGCCTTCAATGCTATGATGAGTACCATTGAAGATGTCAGAAAACAGCTTGTACAGGCCAACGAGGAACTGGAAGAACGAGTCGAAGAAAGAACAAAAGACCTTGTCACTGCCAAGAATGTTGCGGAATCGGCCAATCGGTTGAAAAGTGAATTTCTGGCCAATATGAGCCATGAGATCCGGACCCCCATGAACGGCATCATGGGGATGACCGACATTCTGTTGGACACCCAGCTCAATCGGGAGCAGCAGAATTTTGCCACCATTGTTAAGAATTCCGCCGACGAATTGCTGGTTCTGATCAATGACATTCTTGATTTTTCTAAAATTGAAGCAGGGAAATTAGAAATCGATCCTCACGAGTTTAAACTGCGGGACAACATTGATGAGGTCATGAAAACCATGTCCTTTTCGGGGAGTAAGAAGAAGCTCGAATTGGCCTACCACATCCCGAAAGAAATCCCTGATAAATTGATTGGCGATTCCACTCGATTGAGGCAAATTCTGGTAAATCTGGTCGGCAATGCCATCAAATTTACCGAGGAGGGGGAAATCGTGGTCAGGCTGGAGTTGAAGAAAGAGATCGCTGACTCCTTTGTCCTCTTGGCTTTTCATGTAACAGATACAGGTATCGGCATCTCTGAAGAGCAGCAGGCCAGTATCTTTGAGAGTTTTGTTCAGGCCGATGGGACGACGACCCGGCGTTATGGTGGTACCGGGCTGGGTTTGAGCATTTCGAAAAAGTTGGTGGAGCTAATGGGAGGGGAGATCCGGATAGAGAGTGAACTGGGCAAAGGATCGACCTTTTCCTTTACGGCTAAATTCGAATTGACCGGCGAAATGGATACGGGTTTGGGCATCCCCAGATCTCTCAAAGATGTCCCCGTGCTGATCGTTGATGACAATGAAACCAATCGGCAAATCCTTGAGCACATGGTGCAAGGGTGGAAGATGAAACCGATTTTGACCAACAGCGGCACAAGAGCACTCTCGATTCTTGAGCAGGCCAGGCCCCGTGTACGTCTGGTTTTGCTGGATGAGATGATGCCGGAAATGGATGGTGTCGAAGTCGCTCAACGTATTCAGGAGAATGAGTTAATTCCCGAAAAACCTTCGCTGGTGATGCTTTCCTCCGCAGGCCGTCCTCCAGAGAATCTGCGCAAGGCTGGTATCCGACGGTTCCTGACCAAGCCGGTCAAAGCCTCCGACCTCCTTGTGACCGTAGTGGGTAGTCTGGGAATCAATACCCGTACTCCGTTCGAACACCTAATGGTGGAAGCCAGGAAAGAAGAGAAGCCCCAATCTACGCTCAAATTCCTGTTAGCTGATGACAACAAAGTAAACCAGATGGTGGCGAAAAATTTGCTCGAAAAGTGCGGACATATCGTGGATGTGGTCGGCGATGGGAAGCAGGCCGTGGAAGCGTATGAAAAAGGAGCTTATGACGCCGTGCTTATGGACATTCAAATGCCGGAAATGAATGGTTATGAAGCCACGGCAGCCATTCGTGAGTTGGAAGAAATTTCAGGTAATCATACCCCGATCATTGCATTGACCGCCAACGCGATGAAGGGAGACCGCGAAAAATGTATTGATGCTGGCATGGATGATTACGTTACTAAGCCCATCAAGTTAGATGATTTGAAGGAGGTGCTGGATGCACAATTCCACAGCCTCGAGTCTTAAGATATTTTAAATCGTAGATACCCATGTATTCAACATTCGACCCGGAACTGTTTAAGGCGAACTGGAATGATGCCTCCTTGCAACTGAGCATGATCGAAGCCTTCGAAGAGGATTACCTCACGATGATGAACGACATCGAAAGTGCATTGGTCGGAGACAAAGCCACGCTTTCCAAAGCCACCCATTCATTCAAAGGTACCTTAGCCTACTTTGCTGCACCTACAGCCACGAAACTGATCACAGAAATGGACCAATGTGCCGTCAATGGAGACATGGATAGGGTCAGCGAAC
>CAYSOI010000227.1:0-7086 GCA_964432425.1 uncultured Opitutales bacterium
AAGCTGACTCCGGAGCAGATGGAGAAGCTGGAAGGCATTCTCAAAATGCGGGATTGGTTTGAATTTGATGTGCAGCACTCGGTTTTCGCATTCAAATGGGAAAATGTGAATGTGGTGGGTTACAAAAGCGGGAAAGTGGTGGTGCAGGGAAAGAAGACGGAGGAGTTTGTGCAGGACATTCTGGAGGCGGAGGTCACTTATGATCCGAAAATGGGATATGAGGAAATTCATCATCCTGAGTGGTTTGAGCCCCATGCCGGGCTTGATGAAAGTGGAAAAGGTGACTTTTTTGGGCCGTTGATTGCGACTACCGTGGTGGCGGATGAAGCGGCCGTGCGGTCTTGGATGGATGCAGGGATCAAGGACAGTAAGAGTGTCACCAGTGATCGGGCAGTGAAAAAGCTGGCCGCCATCATTCGCAATACGGAAGGGGTCGTGATCAAGTCAGCTTTTGCTGGCATGGCGAAGTACAACGAGCTGTACCAGAAATTTGGCAGCAATCTGAACAAGTTGCTGGCCTGGTTCCATGGTCGGGCTCTGATGGATGCTCTGGCAGAAAAGACCGTTCCCTGGGGACTGCTCGACCAGTTTACCAAGCAACCGTTGGTGCAGAACCAAATCAAAGGCAAAGTGGGAGAGTTTGACCTGAAAATGCGTACCAAGGCGGAAGAAGATCCGGTCGTAGCGGCGGCCTCGATCATCGCCCGGGCAGAATATGTTCGCCAAATGGAAAAACTTTCGGATCAGGCGGGCATTGAACTCCCCAAGGGGGCCAGTGCTGCGGTGAAGGAAGCGGCTCGGAACATTATCAGCCAACAGGGGCCGGCGGCACTCCGCAATTACGCCAAGATGCACTTCAAAACGGCCACTGAGGTATTGTGACTCCTCCGTTGTTTGCCTACGACCGAAAGGCGATCCGCCAGCATTCCGCATTGATCGGAGTCGATGAAGCGGGGCGAGGGCCTTTGGCAGGTCCGGTTGTGGCTGCAGCTGTAGGGCTGCTTCCCGATTTTTTTGCCAAACGATCCAGGCTGAAAATTCTCAAGAAATTTGACGATTCCAAAAAGATTCCGGAAGAAGTCCGGTTGGAGCTGTTCAGTTGGTTGGAAACTGCGGTGCAAAAGGAGTATTTATGGTTTCACTGGGCGGAAGCTTCGGTGGAGGAGATTGACCAGATCAACATCCTGCAAGCCACGTCCGTCGCTATGAACCGAGCCATTTCGGGGTTACCGAATCAGTTCCTGCCTCAAAGTCCCCTGGAAGATCTGCCCTTATTTCAAGATTCGGAAAAACCACCTTCGTTGATCCTGGTGGATGGAAAGCCGGTGAAAGCTCTGGAGTACACCCACCGGGCAATTGTCAAAGGAGATGGCACTTCCATGGCCATCGCGATGGCTTCCATTGTTGCCAAGACCATGCGGGACCGCAAGATGGTCGAACTCGATAAGCAATTCCCCCAATACGGCTTTGCTCAGCACAAAGGTTACGGAACTCAACAGCATCGCGAAGCCCTTCGTAATCATGGTCCGTCGAAGGTTCACCGAAGTACGTTTTTGCGAAAAATCTTGTCGGATTCCGGGGGAAACGGGGGAAAAAGGTAGATAATTTTTTCCTGTGCCTCTATGAAGGGTTTGATCATGCCTAATTCCAGAAAGTTGAAAGACCTATCCAAATTCCTGAGTTGCCTGGTTTGTGGAGTCATTTCTTTGGGGGCCGTTCAACCGGATAAAATCGCCTACGAGGAATTTGCTCTCCCCTTCCTGGAAGCCAATTGCCTCAGTTGCCATGGGAAGGAAAAGCCCAAAGGTGACCTGAATTTGCTGAACCTTTCGCCCAATATGGAGGATGCGGAAACTGGGGACATCTGGAACGAAGTGTTTGCCCAGATCCAGTTTGGTGAAATGCCTCCGGAAAAAGCGAAACGGCAGCCTTCGTCAGGAGAGAAACAGGTCTTTCTCAATTGGTTGGACGGGCAATTGATTCGGTATGGACGTGGATTTGGTCTGGATGAGAAACTGCTGCTTCCGGAGTTCGGCAATTATGTGGATCACAAGACGCTTTTTGACGGCAGCGTGAAAGATGCACCCTACACCCCGGCTCGACTTTGGCGGCAACGTCCCGCGATCTATGATGGAATTTGGAGTAACCACTATGGAAGGACTCCATGGTTGAGTGTAAAAATCGGCAGTGCCGCCCGCATCAATCCCCGCAATGTCGTCAAACGAGGTCCTCACAAAGGCAAGGTCATTACTACCCGCTACTTTAACAATTCAAGGTACGCCAATCCATTTTACGAATTCGTTCACCATGCTTCGGGGTTTACGGACTACGCGACCATCCAGGCCGACCAGGCATCTTTGGAGGCCCTTCTGACCAACTCGGAAAAGATGGCGGAGATCCTGACGGAAGGGTTGATGGTGAAGGTGGTCACCGAGGTGAAAAACAAGGACAGTCGCCACGGGAACAATCATGGTGGATTTGTTGGAGGTGTGGAGACCAGCAGCATTGAAAGACGTGGTCGCATTCCGAAAGTCTTTAAAAAGATCGTCAACTCTCTGGACCCGATTGAGAAGTCAGACTTCAATGATGCTCTGGACTTAGCCTTTCAACTTTTCTTGAGACGATTCCCGGAAGAGGAGGAACGCAGTCATTATTGGGAAAAAGTTTTCCAGAGAAATGCACCTCTGGGCAATAAAATGGCACTTCAGTCTGTCCTGATTTATATCACGTTGTCGCCTGAATTTGTCTATCGGATGGAACTCGGAATGGGTGAACCCGATGAACATGGTCGCCGGATGTTGTCGCCTCAGGAGTTGGTCTATGCGATCCATTATGCCTTCAATGACACTCCCGCCTTTGGCGTAGATACCGAATTTGAAAGCGTCGATGCCTACACCAAGGACAGTGAACCTGTGATCAAGGAGACATTGACGAAAGGCAACCCCACCTACCGGCCCAGTGGCTGGATGGTCGAGTTGATGAGAGAAGGAAAATTAAAGACCAGAGAGGACGTGGAAGCAGTGGTCAGAAAGTTGCTGGATGAACGTCCTGGCACGATGTTCCCCAATCACAACTCTAAGATCAGCTCTGTCCGCCACCCGAGAATCCTGCAATTTTTCCGCGAATTCTTTGGTTACCACAAAGCGTCAACCGTATTCAAAGATGTGGAACAATTCCAAAAGCGTGAGGGATTCAAACAATACCACAACCACTCTCCAGTAAGGCTGATGTACGACACTGATACTCTCATCCTTCACATCCTGAAGGATGACAAGAATGTCCTCTACGAACTCCTCACCACAGATAAAATCTTCACTTCCTATTGGTCTGGCACCAACCGCCCGGATGAGATCAAACGTAAGGGCGGGAAGGAAAAGTATATCGAGACCCACGACCTTCAAAGCTACAATTTGAACCCTCTGGAAGTCGCCTACGAGGCCAAGTCAAAGCAAGCGCTACAGGCTCCTGAAGGTCAGCGGGTGGGGGTTCTGACACAACCCTCCTGGCTCGTGGCTCACAGTGGTAACTTTGACAACGATCCCGTACGCCGCGGAAAATGGATTCGGGAAAAGCTCTTGGCTGGCTACGTCATGGATGTGCCCATCAATGTGGATGCCCAAATTCCCGATGATGAACACAGGACGCTTCGGGAACGGTTTTCCGTAGTGGAAGAAGAAGCCTGCTGGCGATGCCACAAAAAAATGAATCCACTCGGGATGCCTTTCGAAGCCTTCAACCATGTCGGTCGCTTCCGGGAAACGGAGCTGGGCAAGCCGGTCAACACATCCGGTGAAATTACCTACACGGGCATTCCGGGCCTGGATGGAAAAGTCCAGGGGTTTGCCGACATGATGCAGAAAATTGCCAGCAGTGACCTCACAAGACAGAGCTTCCTGCGCCACGTTTTTCGTTATTGGATGGGACGCAATGAAAGGCTCTCCGACTCCCAAACCCTGATCCGCATGGACAAAGCCTATCTCGAAAGCGGTGGCAGCTTCAAAGAGACGCTGATCTCGCTATTCACTTCCGATTCCTTTTTATATAGAAAATAAAACCATGATCACTTCACGCCGAACACTCTTGAAAGGTGCAGGAGCCAGTCTGCTCTCCCCTTTCCTTGCCCACATGGAAGCCGCCCAGAAGGGAAACTTGCCCAAGCGATTTGTGTTCGTGGTCAAGAGCAGTGGTTTGCAGGCGGAGTACCTGAACCCGGAAGGTCTCACTCACGGCGGCGACAAGATCGTGGATGCAAGTCTGGAAGGCAAAAAACTGCCGGACAGCCTGCAATCACTGGAACCTTTCAAAAATCGTCTCACCATCCTCCAGGGACTGAGCGGCAAGATGTGCAACAGTGGCCACAGTGCCTTCTATGGAGCTCTCGGAGCTTACAAAGCCACGGCCACCGCTCAACCTCTTGCCCCGACTATCGACGGCTTCCTGTCCACCCAGTTTCCCTCCGTCTTCAACCACATCGGCCTGAAGATGGGAGACGGCAGCCAAGGCACAGCTTATCCTTCCATCTCGGCAGCGGATCGCAACAAGCAGCTCCCCTTCCAATGTAATCCTGAACTGGCCTATCAGAACCTCTACGGAAGCATCGCAGAAGGAGGCAACATCAAGGCGAAATACACCCGAACGGGCAATGTTCTCGACGCCATGAGTGAAGACATCAAAAAGCTGCAGAAGGAACTCCCCGGCCACGAACGGGAAAAACTCGGTGGGTACCTCGCTGGATTTGAAGCACTCCGGAACCGCCGCACCCAGCTCATTTCCATGCAGGGCATCCTCAAGGGACATGCTCCCAAACCCACGGATAAGTACACCTCCAAGTTCACCACCGACCATCTCGACGCCCATTTCGACATGGCCACCGCCGCCTTGGTCACCGGCATCAGCAATGTCATCACCCTGCATTGCGATGACCTCAATTCCTCCTACCAGGGACTGGGCATCACCCCCAAAGTTCACTCCATCGGCCACGGTTCAAGCAGTGGTTCCCTCTCCTCCCAGGTTTGCCGCAACATGATTCGCAAATTTCATATCGATCTGATTGCCAAAATGGCTGACAGCCTGGCTCAAGTACCCGAAGGCGACGGCACCATGCTGGACAATACCTTGATCGTCTACCTGAGCGACAACTCTGATAAACACCACTCCAGTGCCACCGAATGGCCCATGTTTGCCCTCGGCAACATCGCCGGAAAATTAAAATCCCAAGGCCGCTACATCGCTTATCCACGTTACGGAGCTGCAAACCACAAACAAACCCTTGGAAACTGGCTGACCACCATTTGTCACGTGGCAGGCATTGAACAAGAGCACTTCGGCCAACCCGATTTTGCTTTGGGCAAACTGGACATGCAAAAAGGTCCGTTGAGTGAACTCCTGGCCTGAGTCCGCAATGTCATTAGTTGCATACTCTCAAGGCAGCAAGGCGACCTTGACCAAAGGGGCAGCAGACTGCTTCGCACACATATCCACTTTCCTATCTGGCTTTGCCCGCCTTGGACTGCGGCAGCCTGCTGCCGCTTTCCATTCCATAGCCTGCTGTGGAATCCTACTACTCTGCCTGCCCCAAATCCTATCAGCCAAATCCTACACCTACGACTCAATAGAACGTTTCAACGCCAATTCTTTCAAAGAACTCACTCATGATGATTCATGGACGAAAATGGATCTTCGCCGAGCCGGACTGGTTGACAAAGACATGGTTCACCTCGCCAACCTGAAAAACCTGGAAGAACTCTGGCTGGATTCGCATCGGATTACATCAGCAGGATATCAAGTTCTCTCCAAATTACCCAAGCTCCGCATACTCGGGGTACACAGCACCTCCGGTAAAGAAACCCAAGAAGTGCTGGGCATCATCAAAGACTTGCAGTTGGAGGAATTGGACCTGCGGAATTGCCGGGACTTTACCGGTAAAGGTCTCGATCAATTGAACCACAAAACAACCCTCCGGAAACTCAATCTCTCCTGCTTCCGGGGAACCTTGAATGATCAGGGCCTGGAATCCCTCAAAGAGTTCACAGGGCTCACCCATCTGGATCTGAGCCAACACAATGGCATCCGAAACGCCATTCAACACATTGGCGCCATGTCGGAACTTCAGTCGCTCAATCTCTACGGCTGCGTAGGCATTCAGGATAAAGCTGCAACCCAAGCCTTTGCCAAACTGACCAAGTTAAAACACCTCAACATGGGTTTCTGCTGGGCTCACAAAGGCAACGGGCTGATTTTCCCTCCTGCCCTCACGGATCTCTACCTTGTAGAATCCAAAAGCCTCACCGACGCAGCCTTTCAGGAACTTCCCTGCAAGGACACCTTGGTCAATGCCAACCTCTACCAATGCCTCCCCTTAACGGACATGGGCGTCGCGGCATTTTCCCATCTTCCTCACCTGCAAAAATTTAACGTCGGCAGCATCCGTGCCCTCACCAACCAAAGCCTACAAACCATTGGCACCAACAAAGCCCTCACCCACCTGACTATCTGCGACAACGATAATTTTGATGACAAGGGCCTCTCCTATCTTGCCGGGCTAACCAATCTCCAAGTCCTCAATCTCTGGCATACCCAAGGCCTTACCGGTGAAGGCTTTCAGCACCTCTCCAAGATGCCCAAACTCAAAGAACTCAACCTCGCCGACTGCCACCACCTCCAGGACCCACATTTTGCCAACTTGGCAAAACTCTCCAGTCTCCAAAACCTCTACCTCGACAACTCCCCCATCTCCGACAAGGCCATTGCACACCTCCAACCACTTCAACTCTCTGAACTGACCCTCTCCGGCTGTGAAAACCTCACCGACACAGCTCTCTCCACCCTAGCCCATTTCCAAACCCTCCAATACCTCGACATTAGCAACTGCATCGGCTTTTCCGACATCGGGCTCCTCACAATTTCCCAAGCCCTCCCCGATTGTGAAATCGTGAAGTAAACCAACAAGCACGGGAAGCCACCCCTCGGGAGACCGCAGGTCAGATAGGTCCCATAATACCAAGTCGAAAAAGAAATGATTGAATCAACATCTAGTTGCCGCATGGAGTTCGCCATGTCCTAACATTTATTAATTCCATATCACAT
>CAYSOI010000228.1:0-7045 GCA_964432425.1 uncultured Opitutales bacterium
TTGCGGTAGTCGTATTGAAACTCGTGGTGATAGTTGTGGTAACCTTCTCCGAAAGTGAAGAGTGCCATGATCCAGGAGTCTCTGGCGGTGTGGTCAGATGAGTAAGGTTGTTTGCCGATGCAGTGACAAAGGCTGTTAATAAAGAATGTGCAGTGTTGAACACATACCAACCTAGCCATACCACCGATCAGAAGGCCTGCAACGGCCCCCACTGGACCATCAATGGCGTATCCAATCAAGGTAGGAAGACCAAACCCTAAGATCATTCCAATCTGGAGCCAGTATTTGTGCTGCCAAACCATCAGAGGATCTTTCATCAGGTCTTTTACGTTATCGAGTGGTGGATAGGCTTTTTCCTTGAAGAGAATCCAGCCAATGTGAGCATGAAAGAATCCACGGGAGATACTGTACGGATCATCGTCGTCGTGGTCGACGTGCTTGTGGTGGCGACGGTGGTCGGAACACCAGTACAGGGCAGAGTCCTCAAGTGCCGTAGCTCCTCCGATGAGTGTCACAAGACGAACGGGCCATTTGGCCTTGAAGGTCATGTGGGCAAATAGGCGATGATAGCCCAAGGTGATGCTCAAGCCGGAAAAGATGAAGAATCCGACAAAAAGTAAAGCGTAGGCCCAAAGTGTGATTTCGCTAGCGTAAAACCAGAGAAAAGTGGGCAAGCCGAATACTGTTCCGGCAAGAGTGATCGACATAAAAAGAGTGTTACGCCAGTGCACTCTTGAATTACGTTCTTTGTATTGGTTGGTCATGTTTGACAGTGTAGTTTCCTAATTAATCAGTCTGTTCAGCTGGATTGTTAGAAAGGGTTTCCTCAATCCCATTATCGGTTTTGGATTGTTTCAGAACTTGTCATGATTTGCAAAGAATTAATGAGACTGAGGCTCAAATGATAAGAGCTACTTCTTCTTTCTGGGAGGATAGTTTTTAGGGCCTTCCTGATAGAGAACCCCACGGGTTTTGGTCTTCAGTCGATAGATTTTGTCGAAGCATGTGATGTACATGTATTCAAGATTCGGGCCGGCAAAGGTGACGCTGGTAAGGCCTTTGATTCCCTTGGGGGCGGGGATGACTCCACTGATGCGGCCGGTGGGGTCGAAGTATTGCACGCCAAGTTCTGTCGCCACGTAGTAACGTCCATAGGCATCGGTAATCATTCCATCTCCTCGACAGGATTCCTTGAAAACAGGAAGAATGTCACGTTCGGCATCGGGGTCGGGCTTCCGACGCATGGTCATGTAGGGTTGCTTGAACTTGAGGGTGGAGTCCGGCTCCACTCGAAAGACCCAGCAATGTTTCCCCCGAAAGTCCGAGACGGCCAATGTTCCCTGGTCTGGAGAGAGACAGATGCCGTTGGGAGCGGTGATACCGACATCTGCGGCAATCATCTTTTGGGTTTTGGGGTCAAGGCGGGTAACTTGTTTCTTTGGAGTTTCGGTAAAGAAGACAAAGCCTTTGTGGTTCACCACGAGATCATTGGGACGAACATCTTTGGCGAGTACTGTCATCTTGCTGGTCTGTGGGTCAATGCGGACCAATTCACGAGCTCGGGCCCGGCAGGCGTACAGCTTCCCATCCGGACCAAATTTCATTCCGCTGATTCCGGTGCCGCCTTTGAGGAATGGATGTACTTTGCCATCCGGGCTAATCCGAAATAGCCCTTGCTCACTCTTCATGTCGCTGAAGTAAAAGTTACCATCCGCATCGGCTGTCGGAGCATCGGAAAAACCAATTTCATCTTTGGCCAATTCCCAGTTTTCCCCAGGAATGAGAACTTGAGAAAGCGGCATATCCTGAGCGAAGACCGACGATACTGCGGCGAGAAAGGCCGAAGAGAGAGGGAGAGTTGCTTTTTTCATGAATCAACGGTTGCAGGCTTGAGCCACAGACCCAAGATCTTGGCAAGACTAAATCGTGATAAGAAATGGAAAACCTGAGTATAACCCAGCTTACTACCTAAGACAGAAATCACTCTCAATCGTCATATACCTTATACAACTTTATCGAAATGAACTGCATCCATAGACTCCCACAGCTCAGCCTTTCCGCATTGCTTCTGCTCAATCCTCTGCATGCGGCAGACAAGGACAAGAAACCATTGATTGAGCCTCCAGTTGTTGTCGCAGCCTATGATGGCAAGCCTGTCTGTGCCCCGAAAGGAGCCATCATTCTCTTTGATGGCAGCAGCACAGAAAATTGGAAAGGGCGGGTCAAAAAAGGAGACCCAACCCAAGATGACACTGTAAAATGGCGTTTGGACAAAGAGGGGTTTCTGGAAGTGGTAAAGGGCACAGGCTCCATCGCCTTAAGGGATGCTCCGCTCACAACAGGGCATTTGCACATTGAGTGGGCCACTCCTTCACAGGTGAAAGGCAAGGGACAGGGCCGGGGCAATAGCGGCGTCTTCATCGCAGGGTTTCCGGAGGTACAGGTTCTGGATTCGTGGGAAAATGTGACTTACTTTGACGGTCAGGCCGGGGCACTTTATAAAAGAAGCGAACCTTTGGTAAATGCGTCCCGTCCTCCCGGTAAATGGCAATGCTACGACATCTATATACAGCGAGCTACGGAAAACACAAAGGCAAGTATCACCGTATTTCACAATGGGCACCTCATCCAGGATGCCTACCCATCCAATGACCGCCGTAAGAACGGAGGCTTGAACTTCCAGGATCACGGAAATCCCGTCCGCTATCGCAATATCTGGTTCCTGGAGGGTGCGACCCTCTGGAACAAACAATAATTCTCTTCCAACTCAAAAATTTATGAAAAACAAAACCAAACTTATCGCCATCACTCTGGGCCTCTCCACGTCCTGGCTTTCCGGAAAGAGTGTCGATTTTGCCCGAGACATTCGCCCGATTCTTTCGGACTACTGCTTCCATTGCCATGGACCCGATGAAGAGACCCGTGAAGCTGACTTGCGACTGGACCAAAAGGAAGACCTCTTCAAGCCCAACAAGGACGGCGTAACCGCCATTCACCCAGGGGATCTGGAAAAGAGCGAAGTCTGGTACCGAATCATCACCGATGACGAAGAAGACTTGATGCCTCCCCCCAAGTCCAAGAAAGCCCTGTCGACTCAGCAAAAGAACCTGCTCAAAGCCTGGATTGAATCCGGCGCCGAATACGCGGAACATTGGTCCTTCACTCCTCCGAAAAAGGCTCCCCTCCCCAAGAATGCACACCCGATTGACCATTTTGTCGGCAAGCTTCTGAAAGAATACAAGCTGTCTCCCTCAGAACAGGCAGACCCGACCACTCTGGCTCGACGTCTTCACCTCGACCTGACCGGCCTCCCGCCAACACCGAAGAACGTGCAGTCCTTCCTCAAAGCTTGGGAAAAGGATGCGGACAAAGCCTACACTCAGTTGGTCGATGAACTTCTGGCCAATCCACACTTTGGTGAACGGATGGCTCTCATGTGGTTGGATGCAGCACGTTATGGGGACACATCTGTCATGCATGCCGATGGTCCGAGAACCATGTGGCCATGGCGAGACTGGGTGGTCAAAGCCTACAACAGCAATAAGCCTTTCGATGAATTTTCCATTGAGCAACTGGCAGGTGATCTCATTCCCGAAGCCTCCCTTGACCAGAAGGTCGCCTCTGGATTCAACCGCAATCATGCCACCTCGGACGAAGGTGGTGCCATCGCCGAAGAACTTCGAATCAGCTACGTCGTAGACCGTGTGCAAACCACAGCCAACGTGTGGATGGGGCTGACCATGGAGTGCAGCCAGTGCCACGAACACAAATACGACCCCATCAGCCAGGAAGAGTACTATCAATTCTTCGCCTTCTTTAACAACCACACAGACCCCGGCATGCAGACCCGTCGGGGCAACCAGGCTCCGGTCATCGACGTAATCTCCGAGGAACAACAAAAGAAAAAAGCGGAGGCCGAAAAGATCCTGCAAGGCATTACTCAAAAACTGGAAGAACGAAAGAAAGCCGCCATCAAGGATTTTGATAAGTGGTCTGACGAACAATTCCTGGAAGCTTCCACCGGAGAGAAGAAAGAATCCATTGAGCCCGCGGGACTCATTGCTCACCTGCCATTGGATAATTTTGAAAAGAACCTGACCAAGGATCTTTTCCGCAAGAAAGGTCAGAATCGACTGCATGGCAAAGCCAAAGCTCAGGAAGATGGAAAATTCGGAGGCAGCCTGAAAATTGATGGAAATGGCTACCTCGAAATCAAGGACTTTGGAGACTTGGAGTGGAATCGCCCCTTCAGCTACGGTTGCTGGGTGAAGGCCGATAATGTCAATAAAACTGCCGCCATCATTGGTAAAATGGATGAAGGCAAAGACTTCCGGGGCTACGACCTGTGGATACAAAGTGGAGCCCCCGGAGCACACATCATCAACAAATGGCAGGACAATGCAGTCAAAGTTGTCGGAAAGAAGAAGCTCAAAGCCAAGGAATGGAACCATGTGTTCATCACCTACAACGGCTCTGGTTCAGCTGCAGGAACAAAAGTGTATCTCAATGGAGAAAAGCTGGACCACACTGTGGAAGCCGATGGATTGAACGGGACGATCGTGACGGAAAAACCACTTCGCTTGGGACGTCGTTTCAATAGCTCTCAAGCCAATGGCTTTGCGATCGATGATGTTCGTTTCTACGACCGAGAACTCACAGATGCTGAAGTCAAATCTCTCACTGGGCTCGACGCCATTGGTCCTCTTCTGGCCATTGCTCCAGCAGAAAGAACCGAGGTACAGAACGAGACTCTTCAGCAACATTACCTGAGCACTCTGGATAAACCCTACCAAAAGCTTGTCGAACAACGCCGCAAAGCCGAAGGCGACATCGCCAAAATTCAGAAAACCAAGACCACCTCCATGATTATGGCAGACTTCCCTGCGAACAAGATGCGAAAAACGTACCTGTTGAATCGTGGAGCCTATGATCAACCCAAGAAAGACCACGTGATCGAAGCGGACGTCCCTGCGATCCTCCCCCCTCTGCCCAAAGATGCTCCAAGAAACCGCCTGACCCTTGCCAAATGGCTCTTTTCTGACGAACATCCACTCACGTCCCGAGTCGCCGTCAACCAAATCTGGCAACTCTTCTTCGGCCAAGGCATGGTTAAAACCCCTGGGGACTTTGGAGCTCAAGGCCGTTTCCCAACCCATCCGGAACTCCTCGATTGGCTGGCCGTGGACTTCCGGGAAAACGGTTGGGACATGAAGCGATTGATCCGTCAGATCGTCACCTCCCAAACCTACAAGCAAACTTCCAACGTCACTCCGGAACGATTCAAGAATGACCCGGACAACCAATGGCTGGCCCGAGCCACAAGATTCCGCCTTCAGGCCGAATTCATTCGGGATACCGCCCTCGCCACCAGCGGCATTCTTCGAACGGACCTCAAAGGCGGTGCCGGCGTCAAACCCTACCAACCTCCCGGCCTCTGGGCAGAAGTAGGACTCGGAGGCAACCCCAAGTTCAAACAGGACAATGGAGACAAGCTCTATCGACGTAGCATTTACACCTACTGGAAACGCAGTGCACCGCCCCCCAACATGCTCATATTCGATGCCCCCACCAGGGAAATCTGCACCGTCAAACGACCAAGAACCAACACCCCGCTGCAAGCCCTCGTCACCATGAACGACCCACAGTTTGTAGAAGCCGCAAGATTCCTGGCCGAACGCATGATGAAAGAAACTTCAAAGAAACCGGAAGCCATCGCCAGCCACGGCTTTGAACTGGTCACCCTTCGCAAGCCCTCCCCCAAGGAATTGGGAGCCTTGGTGCAGGTATACAACAAGAGCCTCAAAACTTATAAGGAAGACAACGCTGCGGCAGAATCTCTCCTCAAAGTTGGGGAAGCTCCGGCAGACAAAGAGTTGGCAAAAGATCAACACGCGGCCTGGACGCTTGTCGCCAATCTCCTTCTTAATCTGGACGAGACGATCACTCGTGAATAATATTACCGCAAAACTTTTAACCGAGCCAAGACCATGGAAATGACAAATTCTCCCCTCTCCCGCCGCCAAGTCCTCAACAGTGCCCTTGGAGTCATGGGTACAGCCGCATGGGCAAGCCTGGCCAAGGCAGGAACGAAAACCACTGAGAAAACTTATGGAGGTCTACCCGGCCTTCCTCACTTTGCCCCCAAGGCAAAACGCATCATTTATCTATTTATGGCAGGCGGCCCCAGCCATATTGACCTGTTTGACTACAAATGTGCCATGCGGGACCTCCACGGTACGGAACTTCCCGACTCCATTCGCCAGGGACAACGAATCACGGGCATGACCAGTGGCCAGAAGTCCTTCCCTTGCGTTGCCCCGATGTTTGACATTCAACGACATGGGGAACGCCAGACTTACATCAATCAGGAAGTCCTCCCCCACATGGCTAAGCTTGCGGATAAACTCACCATCATCCGCACCATGAACACAGAGGCCATCAATCACGACCCGGCCATCACCTACATCAATACCGGAACCCAGCAATTTGGTCGCCCCAGCATGGGTTCCTGGCTTTCCTACGGACTCGGTAGCCTCAGTGAAGACCTGCCCGCCTACGTAGTCATGATTTCGGTTGGAGCAAAGCCCGGACAAGCTCTCTACGCCCGCCTTTGGGGCAGCGGTATGCTACCCTCCAAACACCAGGGAGTGCAATTCCGTAGTGGAGCCGACCCTGTGCTCTATTTGAACAATCCCAATGGCATCAACCGTGATCTTCGCCGTACTATGCTGGATGGCTTGTCCACATTGAATGCAGAACGCCATGCCGTCACCCAGGACCCGGAAACCCAAGCCCGCATTGCCCAATATGAAATGGCCTTCCGTATGCAAGCATCAGTCCCGGATCTCATGGACCTCAAAAAGGAACCCGAGCATGTCCTGGAATCCTATGGCCCGGATGCCAAGAAACCCGGATCTTTCGCCTCCAATTGTATTCTGGCCCGCCGGATGGCCGAAAAAGGCGTCCGCTTCGTACAGCTTTTCCACAGAGGTTGGGACCAACACGGTAGTCTCCCCAAAGAGATTCGTCGCAATGGTCAAAGTGT
>CAYSOI010000229.1:0-7037 GCA_964432425.1 uncultured Opitutales bacterium
GGAGGACGTTTCGTTAGCAAAGTAAAAAATTCAAACGGTTTTCTGGAGATGGCTCAACATCAGAGCTAACAAATTTCCCTCAGTAAGGTGAGGCATTCAATAACACCCTTCTGTATTTCTATTTACTTAATGGGTGGATTAGCACACCTAAGGATTTTTCGGAAATAGGGTCTCATCCAGCAAAGTCTTCAGAAAACATTTGAAAACCCCATTTCCCCTTTTATCCACAACCCCTTCCAATTTCCAAATCGTTCCATGCTTGATCTCACTTTTCTCCGCGAAAACCCTGATGCGATCCGCGAAGCTCTTGCCCGCAAGAAATTCGACTGTGATCTCGATGCTTTTTATAAGCTGGATGAAGAGCGTCGTGCTTGCATTGCACGTTCTGAAGCTGCCAGGGCTGAACAAAAAAAGGCCAACACTGAAATGGCCTCCTTACCTAAAGGTTCTCCAGAATTTTTGGAAAAAGTAAAATCCATGAAAGCCCTTTCCGCAGAAGTGAAAGAACTGGAAGCCAAAACCCGTGAGGTCGAGGCGCAATGGAAGGACGTCTACATCAGCATACCCAACATCCCCGATGCCTCTGTGCCTATCGGTGATGGGGAAGAGGAAAATGAAGTGGCGGATACTTGGGGAGATCCCTCCTCCGTGGAAGAAGGTGCTGTCGCCCACTGGGACATTCCCTGGTTCTCCAAACTGATCGATTTTGAGAGGGGCACCAAAGTGACCGGTGCTGGTTTCCCTTTTTATGTAGGAGATATGTCGCGATTGGTTCGGGCTTTGATCCACTTCTTTCTCGATGAAGCGGCCAACAATGGTTATGAAGAAGTGAGTGCACCCCTGCTGGTCAATGCAGACAGTGCCCGGGCAACTGGTCAACTTCCAGACAAGGAAGGCCAAATGTACCTGGACAGCCAGGATGAGCTTTATCTCATTCCAACCGCCGAAGTCCCGGTCACCAATTTCCTACGAGATGAGATCCTTCCCTTGGAGGACCTTCCTCTTCGTCGAGTGGGGTACACGCCCTGTTTCCGCCGTGAAGCAGGGAGCTGGGGAAAGGATGTTCGAGGGCTGAACCGCCTCCATCAATTTGACAAAGTGGAACTCGTCCAATGGGTCGAGCCCTCGAAAAGCATGGACTCTCTGGAAGAACTTCGTGGCCATGCTGAAGAACTTCTGCAAAAGCTCGACATCCCCTACCGCACGCTTCGCATGTGCACCGGCGACATCGGGTTCCCCCACGCCAAACAATATGACCTCGAGGTCTGGGCAGGCGGCCAGAAACGCTGGTTGGAAGTTTCCAGCTGCAGTTGCTTTACCGATTTCCAGGCTCGCCGTGCCGCCATTCGTTTCCGGGGCAAAGACGGCAAAGTGCAGCCAGTCCATACTCTCAATGGATCCGGATTGGCAATTCCTCGTGTGCTGGCCGCTTTATTGGAAAATAACTATCAACCTGCCGATCAATCCGTACGAATTCCAGAGGTCCTGCACCGCTGGTTTGGCAAAGAAAGCCTCACTGTCTGATACGTTCCGAGGCTTTCTGTCGAAACTTTCCCTTGTCCGCACAACCGACAGACCTGCTTCAGCACATCCCCCGGGAGTCTTTTCACCCCAAGGCTCTAGCCTTTCTGGAAGCCCACCAACAGGAGCCATGGTTTCTGGCTTGTTCTGGCGGAGCCGACTCTGTTTGCCTGCTTTATTGCATCCATTTGCTGTTTCCTCATAAATGCAGGAACCTCCACATCCTGCATTACAATCACGACCTTCGCGGTGAGGATTCTGATCAAGATGCAACGTTCGTTGAGGAATTGGCTGCCCAACTCGACCACCCCTTTCATTCAGTGAAAGGCACCGGACTTCATGGCAAGAGTGAAGCTGACTTGCGAGACGCCCGCCTCTCTTTCTTTCACAGGACAATGGAGACTTTTTCCGCCCGAATCCTGCTCCAAGGGCATCATCTTGGCGATGTTACCGAAACGGTTCTGATGAGACTATCCCGAGGCAGTTCTTCTACGGGCCTCGCTGCACCTCGACCCGTGCAACCCTTTTCTTTCCAAAATAAATTCCACGTTCGTCCGCTGCTCGGCGTGAGACGCCAGCAAATACATACGGCACTGAATGCCTCTGGTATTGCCTGGAGAGAAGACTCATCCAACACCGAACCAACCTATTACCGCAATCGCATTCGCAACCAACTTCTTCCCCTGTGGGAAAAACTTTCGCCTCAAATTCTTGATAAGGCAGTGGCTCACTCCAGAGATCTTCTCGAAGAAGATGATGAGGCCCTCAATCAATGGGCTGACAACGCCTACCGGAAGTTGAAAACGGACAATCCCCATACCCTCCAATGGCCAAAGAATGTCCCGGCTGCCATCCTTCGTCGTATCTTCTTTCTTTGGCTACCCGATGCAGGCATTTCCGCACAAAGCCTGACTTCTGAGATAGTGCAACTTGCCCTGGATGCCATTTGCAGCACCACCTCATTGCAATTATCCATCACTCCCGAACGAACTCTCAAGATTGATCCAAACGCAGGGTTCCTGTCGTTAACGTTTCCTATCCACAATCAAGCGATCCGGCCATGGCCAGCCACAAATCTACCATCCGAAACCTCCCTCTACTTGCCCAATGGCTATCTACTCGTCTGGAGATATCTGCCACTGACTGACGATATTTTTGACCAACTTAAGTCCGGTAAAATCGACCCCTCACACTCTGTTTGGTTAAACCCAGCCAATTTTTCTCAACTCCCCCAACTTTTTTCAGTACGACAACGTCAGCCCGGCGACCACTACCAACCCCTTGGCATGCAAACGCCAGCGAAACTTCAAAATATACTCGTTAATCGTAAAATTCCGGCACCAAACCGCGATCAATTGCCTATTCTCACTGCACCAAACAACGATGAGATTCTCTGGTGCCCCGGATGCCCGGCTCCCGAAACCTTCAAAATTTCCAACCCCTTGCCCCAAGCCCTTCAAATACAATACATTCGAGCCAGTAACTTCCCTTGCGGATTTTGAACAAAAACTTGCTATCTGACTCTGAAAATAACATCATTCAATCTTTTGGCCAAAAGCCAGATAAGCCGATTGGAACACCCTTAATCAAAAACCTTACTTTTTTATCAATAAACCAGTTCAATGGATAACCCTGAACAATCAAATAAACCTGGCAAGCCACCGGTGGGAGAACGCTTTCAGCCTAAGGTGCTGATGATATGGCTGCTCATTGTTATGGGCATTTTCTTTCTTTGGAAAATCCAGGGAAACAACAACACAGGCCGCACTCTTTTGCCAATGGTGCTGGTGATTGAAGCCGCCGAGAAAGAAGTTTTCAAGGACACGACCAAGAACGGCACCGTCGAAGGGGCTTCCGGAAGAGGGGAAGGGTGGCATCTTGTACAAGGTTACATCGATCCTGAGTTTCTCAAAGAAAAGCAAGTTCAGTTCCGTGAGCCCAAGTCCGGCATCGATAGCAAGGGAATCCCCTTTCAGGCAGAAGGGAAACTCTCAGACGAAAAGTATGACCTCCTGGCACAATACTTTGACGAGAAGCCTACCAGCACCCTGATGATGGCCATTCTTTTCCAGCTACTCCCATTTCTCCTCATTATCGCTCTCCTTTATTTCCTCTTCGTCCGGCAACTCAAGATGGCTGGACGTGGAGCCATGAGCTTCGGCAAAAGCAAAGCCCGCATGCTCACCAGAGAGAAAGACAAAGTCACATTCAAAGATGTTGCCGGGTGTAACGAGGCCAAAGAAGAGGTTAGCGAAGTGGTCGACTTTCTCCGTGATCCCAAAAAATTCCAACGCATTGGTGGACGTATCCCCAAGGGCATCCTCATGGTGGGACCTCCAGGAACCGGAAAAACCCTCCTTGCCCGAGCTGTTGCTGGCGAAGCCGAAGTTCCCTTTTTCACGATCAGCGGTTCCGACTTTGTTGAAATGTTTGTCGGTGTAGGAGCTGCCCGGGTCCGGGATATGTTTGAGCAAGGTCGTAAAAGTGCCCCCTGCCTCATCTTTATTGATGAAATAGACGCCGTAGGTCGCCAGCGTGGAGCCGGACTTGGCGGAGGCAATGACGAACGCGAACAAACTCTCAACTCCCTGTTGGTCGAAATGGACGGATTTGATGGCCATGAAGGCATCATCATTATTGCTGCGACCAATCGCCCGGACGTTCTCGACAAAGCTCTGCTTCGCCCTGGTCGTTTTGACCGGCAGGTCGTCATTGACCTTCCCGACCTTCAGGGGCGTCACGAAATTCTCAAAGTGCATGCCTCGAAGGTAAAACTCGATGAAACTGTAGACCTTTCTATCGTCGCACGAAATTCCCCCGGGTTTTCGGGTGCAGATCTGGCCAACCTTCTCAACGAAGCCGCCCTTACCGCTGCCCGTTACAACAAGCACAAGATCTTTCCAGAAGACATTGACGAAGCCCGTGAGAAAATCTCCTATGGGCGTGAGCGTCGTAAACTAATGGACGATGAGGACAAAAAGCTCACCGCCTACCATGAAGCCGGACACGCCATTGTCCAAGCCGTGATTGATGATGGCTATTTACCAGTTCACAAAGTCACCATCATCCCACGTGGACAAAGCCTTGGCAGCACAATGTTTGCTCCCACCAAAGACATGCTCAGCCATGCCAAACGCCGCCTTCTCAACCAAATTTGCTGTGCCATGGGAGGCCGAATTGCTGAAGAATTGAAGCTTGGCGATATCACAAGCGGAGCTGTTGGCGACATCAAGATGGCTACCAAGATTGCCCGACACATGGTTTGTGACTGGGGAATGAGTGAACTCGGCCCGATTTCCTTTGGGGAAAACCAGGACCACGTATTCCTCGGCAAGGAAATTGCCCGGAACGAAAACTTCAGCGAAAATACCGCTCAGAAAATTGATGCCCAAATACGTGAGATCATCGATGAGCAGTATGAAAGAGCTACCAAATTGCTCAAAGAGTATGATACTGCTTTGGAAACCTTGGCAATGGCTCTACTCGAACACGAGACCCTCGAAGGCATACATGTGAAGGAAATCCTCGAAACCGGAGAAATCCAATCGGAAGTCAAAGGCATACAGGAAATTCAACCAGAAGAAGATGAGGCTGAAGAGGACAACGCAGAAGCCCCACAAGATAGCTCTGAAGAAGATCTCGGCCACGGACCCAGCCCCGCCGGCGCCCCAGCTTGATAAATAATTTATGATCGGTCGGATCAGTCAGATCTGATCGATCCGACCGATCCATTTAAAAAAAAGACCTCCTGTGCAAAACAGGAGGTCTTTTTTGATAAAGTAAAGGAGAGGGACTCGCTCAATCTTCTGGACGTGTCTTGCGGAGACCAACGACACGGTCGCCTTCTTTCCATTGACCGCGTTTCTTTAGCAGGTCAACGCGTTCGAAGCGTTTCAGAACACTCTTCTTCTTGATGGCACCACCACCTGGGGCCTTAAAACTCTTATGTTGTGACATGATCTGTTATCCTTTTATGAATTTGCCTCCTGAGAGGGGGGCTGGAAATTTTGAAGCGACCAAGAATGGTATTCCGGCAACACGGCGCAAGCTTTAATTGCAACCCATTGTGGAGTTTCGTAAGGGTGATTTTTTCGAAGCCAATCCTGGATTTTCGCATCCATGGCCTGTACATACTTCACCCGAACTGGAAACTCCTTGCCGTTTTCCACCTTTCCTTTCCATCGATAAAACGATTGAACCGGGCTTTCCACCTGCACACAAAAAGCCAGATTCTCCTCCATCAATGCCTCGGCACAAGCCTGCGCCTCTTCCAACTTCTCAAACGTGGTCCAGCCAATGGCTAATTGCTCTTGAGGTGGGATTTTCATAATGGGTGATGTGTCTGGAGAAATGCTTGGTAAAGGATTCTCATTATTTAGAGTGATCTAATACCAAATTGCAAAGATTTGTACGGTGAAGCTTTCGAGGCCGTTTCCCCGAAAAGACCCTACCCCTCAACATTGGGTCATAAGGGAAGGAGGGTGCCTGCTGAGTCGAGCGTATTTACACAAAAAAAGGCCCAGATTTGCATCTGGGCCTTCTCTTTATGTTCGTGTAAAAGAATATTAAAATTCTTTACCCCATGAGACAAAGAACATGGCGTCATCTCTTCCACCGTTAAGACCTCCAACAGCCGCTACACCCTCGAATTCAGAGGTTGCAAAAGAGCCGGATAGGGTAACGGTACCATAATCACCTAAGTCTTTGGCCAGATCCACAAGAAAGTGGGTATAATCGAGATCAACACCGCCAACACCGTCATCTTCGAAGAAGTATTTGCCTACAGTACCGGTGAGGCTGTAGCCTTCCCCAATCTTATCAGCCAGATCAAGGGTATAGCTTCCGTAAATATAAATATCTCCATCGATAAAGATTTCCTGTCCAGCCGTATCATCTACGTCAGACCCGAATGAGTAAGCTCCGCCGATTGTGAATCCAGATAATTCTACACTGCCATAGAGCTCATAGTAAGCGTCATCTCCGGGGCCTGTGTAATCGTATCTGATCACTCCAATATCGTAGGAAGATGAATCATTAAAAGCACTTCCATAACCTGCATAGAGGTCAATTTCCGCTTGGCCGTCCATGGAAGATGTCCAGGTACCTGCATAAAACCCACTTTCGTGGCTGTAGTCAAGACCGCCGGATACCGCAGCGTCTTCTGCAGAGTAGGACATGTGTCTCCATACATAATTACTGGTGGCACCAATGTTAGTTGTGATTTGGGCATTGGCAACCAGTGCAGTAAGCCCAAACATTGCAGCTGCAATAAGAGTTTGTGTTTTCATTGTTTATTAGGTTTTTGGTTTGTTAGTTGTTTTGAGTGTGTATCATTTTAGACACAAGACTCCTTTTGCAGATGATGTGCCAATTTCGTTTTTGAGCGATAGTTGATCAAAAATGAGCGTCCAGGAATGCAGTTACCCTCAATCCATTTAAAAATGGTCTTATTTCATCACTCCTGTCCCGACATAAATTGCCTGAGCCACACGCACCCTATTCTGGCTCAAGTTCAG
>CAYSOI010000230.1:0-1646 GCA_964432425.1 uncultured Opitutales bacterium
TTGGTCGAGCATTGTTACTCCTGTCATTCGGTTGAGGAAAAGATCAAGGGCGGACTGGCACTGGATTCGAAAGCAGGTTGGCAAAAAGGTGGCGACAGTGGTCCAGCCATCCTTCCAGGCAATCCAGATAGCAGCTTGCTCATCACGGCCATTCGCTATCAGGACAAGGACTTTGAAATGCCGCCAAAAGGCAAACTTTCAGACGCCAAGATCCAAGTCTTCGAAAAATGGATTCGCATGGGAGCTCCAGACCCTCGAACCAATGCGATTCCACAGGAGGAAGCCTCCACCGCAATTGCCGCCTCTGAACTGTGGTCCTTTCAACCTCTTCAAAAAGCCACACCCCCAAAGGTCAAAGACCCGAAATGGTCTACCAATCCAATCGACGCCTTCATCCGCCATCGTCTTGACCAGGAAAACCTCCCCCCTGCTCCAACTTCGGAAACTGCCACTCTTCTTCGCCGCTTGCACCTGACTTTGGTTGGTCTACCTCCAACGCCTGAAGACCTGGACAATTTTAATTCTCATGAAGAAGCCGTAGACGAACTCCTTGCCAGCGAAGACTTCGGAGACCGCTGGGCAAGGCATTGGCTCGATCTCACGGCCTACGCGGACACCATCGGAGTGGGCCGTACCATTCCTGCCATCGATGCCTGGCGTTACCGTGACTACGTCATCGCCGCCTTCAATTCTGACAAACCTTTCAACCAGTTCATCCAACAACAACTCTCCGGCGACATCAAAGTCCCTTCCGCTCCGGGAGTGAAGGAAAGCCCGGACCAAACCGCTGAAGATATCATCGCCACAGGATTCCTGGCACTGGGACCATGGGAACTTGTCGGCGGAGACAAAGTTCAACTTCGCATGGATGTTGTAGACCGGCAAATCAACCGAATGGGAAAGGCCTTTCTGGGCATGACCATGGAGTGTGCAAGGTGCCACGATCATAAGTTCGATCCAATCTCCCAGGCAGATTACTACGCCGTCGCCGGAATATTCAAAAGCACGGTCACATTAAATGGCCGCATCAATGGCGTCTTCAGCGAGATCAACAAAACCCAACTTCCCGAATCTCCAGACGAACTCATTGCCAGAGCCGAACGCATCCGGAAACACAATCAGGAGATCGATGACCAGACTCAACTTCAGACGGCTGCCCGTAAGCAAGCGACAGACCTGAAGAAGCAAATTGAACAACTCAAGAAAGACCTGGAGGAGACCGTAACCGCCACAGACAAAACTGATCAGGAAAAAGAGTTGGCAGAACTGGAGAAAAAGCATTCCACCGCAACACAACGTGAGAAGAAACACAGTAGCCGGATTGCCGAACTACGGTTCCTTCGCCACTCCACTCGCAAGACTCAGGCTTATGCCGTTATGGATACACCTGAACCCGTCGATTCTCCCATCAACATACGAGGTTCAGCCCACCAACTCGGCACCATCATTCCCCGAGGTTTCCCATCCGAAATTGCTCCTAAAGACAAACCTGCCTTCACTCGTGGGGGAAGTGGCCGAGTCCAGTTGGCCGAATGGATTGCCCACGAGAAAAACCCTTTGACGGCCAGAGTCTGGGTCAATCGAGTCTGGTATCATCTCTTTGGCGAAGGACTCGTCCGTACCATCGACAACTTCGGAGCCATGGG
>CAYSOI010000230.1:1746-5266 GCA_964432425.1 uncultured Opitutales bacterium
ATCTATCTTCCTCAAAAACGAAAAGGTCCGTTCACAGAAATGGATTTCATTAGTGCATTCGATCTCCCCGACAACAATCATGAAACCGGACATCGCACCATCACCGCGGTTCCGACTCAGGCACTCTACCTGGCCAACTCCAAGTTTGTTCAGGATGCAGGTCGATCCCTTTCCCAACGTTTTGCCCGACTTCCATCCAAAGACCGGCTGTCTAACATCTATCTCCATGCATTGAACCGAGAACCCACCTGTAGGGAAATTGACCAAGCTCACGAATTCATTGACCAAATGACCGCAGGTTTTTCCTATTCTATGAAAGATTCTGAAAAAGCTGCTGACGAAGCTTGGGCACGGTTCGGTCATTCCATCCTGATGTCCAACGAGTTCCTTTTCCGAAATTAAGATGCCGACCACTCACCAAATGACTCGTAGACAAATGCTGCAACAATCCGCTTGTGGCATTGGTTATACCGCGTTGTCTGCCCTGCTCCATCAACAAGCCACAGCCAGCAGCAATCCATTGGCTCCCCAACTTGGGCATCATGTAGCCAAGGCAAAGCGGGTCATCTTTATGTTCATGGGCGGAGGTCCGTCCCAGATGGAGTCCTTTGACTACAAGCCCAGACTCAATGCCGACCATGGCAGACCTTCCCCATTTCAACGTGAACAAAAGGTCGAGCAACCGGGAGTGGCACAAATGCGGTTGTTTGGCTCAGGCTGGAAGTTTGCCCAGCATGGTCAGGCTGGTACCTGGGTTTCCGAACTCTTTCCAAACATGGCGAAAGTCATCGACGAGATCTGTGTGCTCAACGGAATGCACACCGATAACCTCGCCCATGCCCCAGCCTGCCTCCAACTCCACACTGGCTTTACCAATCTCGTCCAACCCTCCATGGGAGCCTGGACCATTTACGGACTCGGCACGGCCAACCAGAACCTTCCTGGATTCATCACCATTTCCCATCCCTTAAGCGGAGACCAGGGCAGCCCCCAGCACTTCTCCAGTGCTTACCTGCCAGCCATTTACCAAGGCACCAACCTCAGCTTACCCAGAACGGAAGGAGCCGCCGCCAGCTTGCGAAATCTACAGGACACCAAGGTGTCTTCTGCCCTCCAACGGCAACAACTGGATTTCGTCCGCAAAATGAATCTTCAGCATCTGGAATCCTCCGAGCAGGATTCCCAGATGGAAGGCATGATCCAATCCTTTGAATTGGCCTTTCGCATGCAAACTGAAGCCCCGAACCTCTTCAAGTTCGATAAAGAATCCAAAGCCACAAAGGACTTGTATGGAATTGGAGAAAGCAAAACCGATTGGTTTGGCCGACAATGCTTACTGGCCCGACGATTTGCTGAATCTGGAGTCCGCTTCATTCAAGTCAACGCTCCTGGCTGGGACCACCATGGTGGCATCCGCAAAAGCCTGCCCCGAAGTGCTGGACAAGTTGACAAACCTGTTGCCGGATTGATCCAAGACCTAAAATCGCGAGGCATGCTGGACGAAACCCTCATTGTCTGGACCGGTGAGTTTGGCCGAACTCCCTACGAGCAGGACCTCAGCAATGGCAAAGGCAATCTCAATACCTACGGACGCGGCCACAACCCCTACGGCTTCACAACCCTCATGGCAGGAGGCGGAATCCAAGGTGGCCTCACCTACGGAGCCACCGATGATTACGGCTACCGAGCTGTCCAAGGCAAAGTCCACCTCCACGATCTCCACGCCACCATCCTCCACCTCCTCGGTCTCAACCACGAACGCCTCACTTATCGCTACGCAGGCCGGGACTTCCGCCTGACCGATGTCTACGGCGAAGTCGTGAAGGACATTATTATTTAAAATTGATACGTCGGATCAGACCGATCCGACAGATCGCAAAGTTACATTACAAACCATGAAAGCCTTCCACCTTATCAAAAACCGACGCCTCAATCGTCGCACAATGCTGAGAGGGACAGGAGTAGCCCTCTCTCTCCCCTTTCTGGAGTCCATGCTTCCAGCTGCTTCTGGGGCTACAAAGATCCCGCCTCGAATGGCCTGCTTTTATTTTGGAACGGGTATGAACATGCGGGTTTTCGAGCCCAAGGATGAAGGCAAGAATTTTACACTGACCTCCACGTTGGAACCTTTGGCCAAGCACAAGAAAAACCTGACTGTTTTCTCCGGAACTTATCTGGAATACGGCGGCGGACATACGGGTGACTACACATTCCTGACTGGTGTCCAGACTCACAAAGGTGGACGCATCCAAAACGCGATTTCCGCTGACCAGTATGTGGCTACAAAAGTGGGTGGTGACACCCGTTTTCCTTCCCTGCAAATGTCCGTCAAACGTGGCACAGGTTACGGAGGCCAGGCATTGGCTACTTTGTCCTGGAACAAGAATGGAATTCCATTGGCTGCAGAAAACGATCCGCATCGCATCTTCCGCCGCCTTTTCCAACAAGATTCACCTGATGAAGCAGAGGCCCGAAAAGCGGGCTTCCGTCTCAGAGGTTCGGTTCTCGACTCTGTAATGGCTCAAGCCAAAGCCTTGAAGCCCACCATATCCAGCCAGGATAAGCAAAAGCTGGATGAATACTTCAACTCCGTCCGCGAAGTGGAGCAACAACTGGAGCGAAACCGCCAATGGGCTGACAAACCGAAGCCCAAAGTCGATCTTTCCGATTACGGGGACTACTCCGAACCCAGCGGTCCGGAAGACGTCAATGCCTCCGAGTTCAAGTACTTTGATTACTCCCGCATGATGTACGATCTGATTGCCCTCGCCTTTCAGACCGACTCCACCCGTGTCATCACTTACAATGTTCGCCGTGAACTGTCCGGGGGAGTTTATCCGGAATTCAACATTGCGGAAGATTTCCACACGTTGACTCACCACAACAACGATCCACGTAAACTCTCCGATCTGGCCAAAGCTGACCGGATTTACATGGAACGTTGGGCCGAGTTCCTGGACCGCCTGGATTCCATTAAGGAAGTCGACGGTTCTTCCCTACTCGATCACACTATGCTCGGTTTCTCCAGCGGCATGGGCATCGGCCATTCGAAAGACCGCCTGCCTACTGTACTTTGCGGAGGTGCCGCCCGTGGCATCCAGCATCAAGGTCACGTGAAACTTCCTCCAATGACACCACTGTCCAGTGTCTGGCACACAATGGCTCACAAGATGGGTGCGGTTGCCGCGGATACTCCGTTCCAGGACTCCAAAGGTGTGATCAAGCAAATCCTGGCGTGATGAAGAGCATAGAAAAAATAGGTCCTATAGCTCGTATAGGACTTATCTTCTCATGGACAGTTTCCGCAGTAGTCGCGGCAGATGTTGCCAACATGGAAGCTTGGCCAAAGGTCGAGCAGGTGTTGGCCACTTGCTGTTATGACTGCCACGACAATGACACCCAGAAGGGCAAGCTGAACCTGGAGAGCCTGAAAAAGGACTTTCTTGATGGTCAATCTGCCGGGACCTGGATCGAGGTGATGGACAACATCAACGCCTCCGAAATGCCTCCGGAAGACAAG
>CAYSOI010000230.1:5366-7037 GCA_964432425.1 uncultured Opitutales bacterium
ATTGTGGCAGATCGAGCCATTCAACTGGGAGATCCTCCCGTCCCCACCATTCGATCCCGTCTGGAAACTGAAGAATACGAAACCGGACAAACGCCACGAAGCATTCACCGGCAACTTGATCGGTCCAAAACTCTCAGTCCTGATGGAACTGGAGTAATCACAGTGCAAGGCAACTTCCGCACTTTTGGCCAACTGAAGCACCCGTATAACGACCAGTTGATTCCGGTATCCGGGAAGTATGCAATCCGGTTTCGAGCAGGCACAGATCAAGGCAACTCGGACAAACCGGTTTTGATTCAACTCACTCGTGGAGGAACTGGTGCTATTTACTATGGGACGATTCCAGGAACACTGGAAGAGCCTTCCGAGCATGAAGTCATCATGGAACTGGATGCAAAAGGTGGGGGGGAAATGAGCGTCAACTTGGTCGAAAGAGTGGAGATTGGCGGTTTGAATCGGTACGAGAGGAACTTTGATCAACTGGCGAACAAACTTTCTTCCAGCGGGAAAATGAAGGAAGCCGGTTTCATCAAAGCCCGATTGAATGCGGAAGGTCTTTACGGAATGGGTCGTTCAGACCTGAACATGCTCGACTTGAGCAAGCACCCCAAGCTTTACCTCGACTATATTGAGATTGAAGGTCCACTTTACGATCAATGGCCACCTAAGAGCGTTTCGATGATACTTCCCCGTGGGTTGAATGAAAGTCTGGAAACCCCGGAATATTTGAGGGAAGTCATCACGAATCTCCTGCCCAAAGCCTATCGTAGGCACGTCTCTGCTCAGGAGATCGACCTGATCCATAAAGTTGGACTCTCTGAAGGATCTGCGGAGAAGTCTTTCGAGTCTGCCTTAAAAGCCTCCATTATCACAATGCTGTGTTCGCCATCGTTTCTCTACATTGTAGAACCTGCTCAAGATACTCAGAAACGAAAGCTGACTCAATTTGAACTGGCCTCCAGGCTCTCATATTTTCTGTGGTCCACCATGCCGGACATGGATCTGTTTCGAGATGCAGATACCAGAAAACTGACAACAACTTTGGAAGCCCACATAAGCCGGATGATGAAAAATCCCAAAGCGGAAGCTCTGGTTGATGGATTTGCCAAACAATGGCTCAAGGCTGGAGAATTCAACCGCTTTGCTCCAGACCGAAACAGTTACCGCCGATTCTACGAAAACCAGTTCAAGGGAATCAATGAAGACTTGAATGAAGAACCGATCGCCTTCTTCCGTGAAATTGTAAAAACCGGAGGCGACTTGCGGGACTTTCTTAGTTGTGACTGGACCATGGCCAATGAACGTCTGGCCAAGTGGTACGGTCTTCCGGAAGGTTCTGTGAAAGGCGAAGAATTTGTAAAAGTATCCCTGCCTGCTGAAAGTCCACGAGGCGGACTTCTGGGAATGGGTGCCATTCACAAATGGGGCAGCGATGGTTCGCGAACCAAACCTGTGGACCGAGGCAAGTATGTTCTGGAAGTTCTGTTCAATGATCCACCGAATCCGCCTCCGCCCAATGTGGGTGAAGTCGAACCGAATGTGCAGGGAGAAAACCTGACCGTCCGTGAACGTCTGGAAGCTCACCGCGAAATCGAAAGTTGTGCAAATTGCCACAGTCGACTGGACCCGTATGGACTGGCCATGGAGAACTTCAATGTCGCTGGAATGTGG
>CAYSOI010000231.1:0-7018 GCA_964432425.1 uncultured Opitutales bacterium
CTTCCTCAAGAGTTTACAGAATCCCTGCGAAACCAAGCCCCGACCGCCCCTCCTCCACGGTGGAAAAGTCATCCGAGACGGCGACTGGAAACTCATCACCACAAAAGGCTCCCGAGGATTCAACGCTCCCAAGGGTGTCAAATATAGAATCGAACTCTACAACCTTCGGAAGGACCTCTCTGAGCAAAACAATCTCGCTGAAAAATTACCGGAAAAGGTTGAGGCCTTGAGAGCGAAGCTTCAGGAGATATTGGAGAAGTAGGTTTTCTTTAGACAGACTTTGAAAGGCAGGAATATGAGGGAGCAAGAAAATGTCCGTCCTATATATTCCTGCCTCTAAATTTTCCTGCCAGAAGATAAAATTGAAGAGCTACCATTGTAAGTTGGTGAACCATAAACAGAACAGTCAAAGTTTTCCTATGATCATCAGAATTCCCTTCTTCCTGCTTCTCCTCTTCACTCCACTCCTTGTAGCCAAGCCAAAGCCCAATGTACTCTTCATCATGTCGGATGACTTAAATACGGCGTTGAGTGGGTTGGGGCATCCGGAGTGCAAGACTCCGCATTTGGATGCGTTTGCGAAGACGGGGGTGATGTTCACAAAGGCGTTTTGTCAGTATCCCATTTGTGGACCTTCGAGAGCTTCGATTATGACGGGACAGTATCCATTGAAAAATGGTGTGACAGGGAATGGGGGAAAGGTAGATCCGAAGCGAATGACTTTGCCGAGGTATTTTGGAAAACATGGGTACTGGAATGCCAGGGTGAGCAAGATTTATCACATGGGGATTCCGGTGGACATTGTGCAGGGAACTTCAGGGAAGGATCACGAAGAATCCTGGAAAGAGGCGTACAACATGAGGGCGATGGAAACTCTGACCCCCAGCAAAATCGAGAACTTTACTGATCCAGAATCCTTGGCTCATTATCCTGCCGAACGAAAGAAATGGATCGAGGCAAAGGAGAAAGGTGAACCTTACAAATTCCAGCGAATTCTTCGTGGAGATTACGCAGTTCTGGAAGTGGCCGATAAGGATGAACATTTGCTGCCAGACAAGATGGCCACCGACAAGGCGATTGAGCTATTGGGAAAACGGGCGGAAGACCAGAAGCCATTCTTTATGGCAGTGGGATTGGTCCGCCCACACTTCCCGTTTGTGGCGACCGATTCGAGCATTCGCCATTATGATCCCAAGAGGACTGCCCTCCCCTACAACCCGGATAATGATCATGACGACATGGCTCCACAATCCATCGGAAAAGACATCAATGTCGGAGACGCAGCAGTCCGAAAAATCCGCAGAGGCTATTACGGAGCTGTCACCTACATGGACCAGCAAGTGGGTCGCCTGGTGGAAGAATTGGATCGGTTGAAACTTCGTGAGAACACCATTGTGGTCTTTGTCTCCGATCATGGTTTTCTACTCGGGGAACATCGCATGTGGAAGAAGTCCAGACTCTGGGAAGAAGCGATTCGGACTCCACTGATCATCTCCGCTCCAGGAATGAAAAAAGGTGTGGAATGTGATCAGGTCGTGGAGTTGGTAGACCTTTACCCAACTCTTACTGATCTGGTTGAATTACCTCCAGAGCCTGGTGCACAAGGCACAAGTCTCGTCCCCTTTCTGAAAGATCCCGATGCCACCCGATGTAAGCAAGACGCCTGGATCTACGTCAGCCGAGGTCACGGACTTCGCACCGACAAATGGGCCTACATGTGGTATCCAAAAAAGAAGGGTAAAAAGGAAGCTTCCATGCTCTACGACATGGAGAAAGATCCGGGGCAATTTACCAATGTGGTGAATGATCCGAAGTGGGCCAAGATCCGGAAGGAACTGCATGACCGGTTAATGGAGAGAATCAAGACTGGGTCGTGATTTGGTTGATCCGCAGATTACGCAGATTTTCGCAGATGCGATGGGAATGACGGCCTGAAGGACCGTCCTACAATGTTGCCTCGTAGTAGAACGTTCATATAGGCCGTAGATCTCCAGGCAAAATTTGGCAACCATAGGTCGTATAGGTCCTATATGTCCTATACGACTTATATTCAGGCTACACTATCGTCCAACCTCCGTCCACCACTAGGATGTGCCCGGTGATCATGGAAGCCGCTTTAGAAGCCATAAAGATGACGGGAGCGGAGATCTCTTCAGGTTCGGCCAAGCCTTTGCGTAAGAGGTTGTGGGTGCGAACGGTTTCGGCCCAGTCTGGGTTTTCGCCTAAAGCTTGTTCAGAGAGTGGAGATCTTGTAACAGTGGGAGCGACGGCATTGACGCGAATGCCATGATCGGCCCATTCGGCAGCCATGGTGCGGGTCAGGTTATTAACGCCACCTTTGGCTCCACTGTAGATGCCTCTCATGGGAGCACCGATCACACCAGCCTGTGAGGAGATGTTGATGATGGCTCCGCCCTCGCCTTGCTTAATCATTTGCTTGGCAGCAACCTGACTACAGAAAAAGACACTCTTGAGATTGGTGTCCATGATGTGCTCGTAGTCTTCTTCGGTGTAGTCGACCAACTTGGCTTGTGTATTGTAGCCGGCATTGTTGACCAACACATCAATCCGTCCGTAGTGCGAAATGACCGCCGTCATGAACTTTTCGATAGACTGCACATCCACCACATCCAAAGGGTGAAACATGCACTCGCCTCCCTCGTCCAGGATCTCCCTTGTCAAGGTTTCGAGTTCAGAAGTAGTACGACTACCGACTGCCAAGTTTGCTCCTGATTGAAACGCATCCTTGGCGATAACTCGCCCAATACCGCGACCGGCTCCAGTGACAATGACGACCTTATTCTCTAAACCAAAACTTTCTAAACTTGCCATAGATCATTATGTTAAAGCCCATGAATCTCTTCTTGGAAGTACATTTTCAATGAGATGAGGATTCTTCCTGCGTTGATGATATTTCCATCCAGTATTTGCAATGCATCAGGCTGTGCAAGAATCCTGGTAATTTTGGGGAACGGTGAAGGAAACTGCGATTGGTAAGTTTATGAAACGTTTCTTCATTTATTCCATCTGTTCATGTGCCGTGGCATTTGGAGCTCAGGCTGAAAACCAGATATCGGATTCACCGCAAAAATGGGTAAAGATGGACAGCGTTATGTTTTGTTACCCTCTGCGGGATCAATTTGGAGTCATGATGTCTTCTTTGATTACCGTATTTGCACCGTTGGTGTATTCGGGTGTGGACGTTTTTGGATATGTTGATGTATGGGTATCGACTATGAGCACGCAACCTCTCACCCTCCTCGCCCTTGCTCTCTTTGTGGTAGGAATTGCCAGGGCGGAAACCTTTATCATTAAGAACGGTAAATCCAATGCGGAGATCCTCCATGCGGAAGATCCTGCCCGAGCGGCGGAGTTTGGGGCTGAGGAGTTGCAGACTTATTTGCAAAAGATCACGGGTGTGCAGGTTCCTATTGTCACGGCTCCAATGGGTACTCCGATCACAATCTTTGTGGGGGAAAGCCAATACTTGGGGCAGAAAGGTGTTTCGGCAGAGGGGCTGAAACGGGATGCATTCAAGATGGTTTCGGGGAAGAACTGGTTGGCTTTGGTTGGAAATGATAAGGAGTTTGAGCCTGGTGAACCCTGGGCTCGGCGTCACAGTCAGTGGGCTCAGGAAAAGCAGGCGATCTGGGAAAAGCTGGCTGGCAAGCCCTGGATGAACCCAGTTGGGCGGAGTCTGTATCGCAACTACAACAAACAACTGGATTTCTGGAACTTCGATCATCGGGGTTCATTGAATGCGGTGTATGCCTTTCTGCGTGAATTGGGAGTGCGTTGGTACATGCCTGGGGAGTTGGGGGAGATTGTGCCGAAGCAACCCGATCTACCTTTGCCAAAACTCGACCGCACGGTCACTCCAGATTGGGAAATTCGGTGCATCAGCCGTCCACTTATTTCTGCCAATGAACTGGAAGATGCTCTCTGGTATCTTCGCATTGGGGCGAATAAGCAGTATGCCATTTTGCATCATGGGCAACGTCACCTGACAGAGCATCCTGAGCAACGTGAAGCTCATCCTGAGTACTATGCGATGATGGCAAATGGCCAACGAGACAACCTTGGCAAGACTGCCAACGCCTGTCTCTCTTCCGAAGGTTTTTTCCAGGAGATGGTGGCCTATGCAAGGCTGATGTTTGATCACTATGACATTCCCATGATCTCTGTCATGCCGCATGATGGATTCAATCATTGCCAGTGCGATCTGTGTCGGGATCAGGCGACCATCGAACGCGGACCTTCAGGGATCTCTTCGGACTACGTTTGGGATTTCGTTGTACGTGTAGCAAAGGAGTTGGCCAAAACTCACCCTGACCGAAAGGTGTTCTGCGGAGCCTACAGTACGTATCGCCTCCCTCCTGTGAAGATCGATAAGTTGCCGGACAATGTCTGGGTGCAGATTACCAATGGTCGTCCCATTCGCGAACTGGATGATGAAGTGCACGAAAGAGCGGCAGAACTCCGCAAAGCTTGGGAAGCAAAGACCAATCATCCGCTTTCTGTCACTCTGAATTACACGCCATTCACCAACCGTGGTGCCTATCGTCCTCAGTATTGGCCGCATGTGGCTGATCGTGGCATGAAGGCGACTCATGGCAAAACCTGGCGAGAAGATGTTTGGCTCTCCAGCGGCAAAGGTGGTCTGCATTATCCCGGTATGGCCCATCTGAATGCCTGGGTCATTTCGCGACTGTGGTGGGATGTTGAGCAGGATGTGGATGTCTTGCTCGATGAGTATTACGGGAAGTTCTACGGGCCAGCTTCCGCCGAAATGAAAGCGTTCATCGAATACTGTGAGAAGGAGTATCCGCGATTGGGCAAGGATGGTGAGATTGCCAGTCGGGCATTGGAACTTTTCGAAAAAGCGAAAGTGGCGGTGTCCGCAGATTCCGTCTTTGGTAAACGCATTGCCTTGGTCGATGAGTTCATGCCGACATTTCGCAGCCGCACTAAACAGATGAATGTTCCCCGGCCAGAAGGATTGCCGGACTACAGACTGATTGATATGGGCAAAGACAAATGGCGGGATGCCCGAAAGACTCTGACCATGGACGGCAAGCTGGATGAGGCATTCTGGACGGCGTACAACTATCCGCTTCCGCTTCGTGACGTTTACACCAAAGCCAAGTCAAAGCACTCAACCCGATTTATGGGTCGTTGGTTGCAGGACAGTCTCTACTTCGGAATTCGTTGTGAGTTCGACCCCGAAGAACCTCCCATCATTGGTTCGAAAAAGAATCACGATCCTGCGATCTGGCAGGGAGAGCATTTGGAGTTGCTCATCGAAACCAACCAGCATTCGTACTACCAAATCGTCATCAATCCGGCCGGAGCCATCATTGATCTGGATCGAGGCGTGACATTGAAACAGGGACGTGCTTACGAATGGTCCTCCCAGGCAGAAGTTGCGGCTCATGTGGACGAGGATTTCTGGTCGGTGGAGATCCGTTTGCCCGTGACCATGTCTGACGAAGATCCGCTCCATCAAATCATCGGCAATCGCCCCTTCGAGAGCAAAGCCAAGGCACATGAAATCGGCAAAGGTTCGAGCTTGCCCTGGTATTTCAATTTATTCCGCAAACGTTCTGGGACACAAGAGGTTGAAACCAGTTCCTTCTCGCCATTGAGTCCGGAAGCGAAATCCTTTCACGAGCCCCAACAGTTTGCTCGAATTTACGTGAGGTAAGACATTTACTTGTTTCCCAGAGAACGATGTTTCCCCAAAAATTTATCCTATTTATCCTTGGCCTGATCGCCCCTGGTTTGCTCACTGCCGAACCCAATGCGGACATACTTGAGAGTGATAGCGGAGAGTTTTGGGAAGAGGTGTACAAGCGGCTCAGCATTGGGGATATGCCGCTGGATTACGAATATCAACCGACCGTAAAGGCACGGGAGATGATTGCCTAGTGGGGGCATCATGAACTGTGTGGTGGGTAAAGTTTCCGAATACATTATGAAAAATCTTCAACTAGTAGCCATTTTCGCCTTTGGGTTTGTGTCAGTAGATGCCCAGATCCTGTATGATCATTTTGATGACGATGGACCTTTGGCAGGTTCAAAACCGGCAATTGGAAATCCATGGGAGGTTTCCACTGGGGAACGCCCAATCATGAAAGCCAATGGAGTCATTACCCTGAGCCCTACGATTGATCAGGAACTGGAGTCAAAGATAACCCCATTTTCCAGAGGAACGATCTACGCTGGAGTCACTATTCAGGCGACAGAGCCAATCGTTCGTTCCTGGATCATTGCCATGTCGTTTAAGGGGCCGAATGTTTCTGGCGGTGATCAAGTTGGGCGGCTATTTGTTGATGAGAGTCCAACGAGTGAAACCTTTCGCCTTGGAGTCGATAATGATAAAGACAACCCCATGTGGTGGCCGGAAGAGTTGGAGTTGAATCAAACCTATCGTGTTGTGCTTGGATTCAAGGAGGATGGAGAAAAGGATGTGACGACCCTCTGGGTGAATCCTCAAAGTGAATCCGATCCATCGGTTTCGGACGAAGTCGAAGAGGTCACTACCGAGATCTATGGTTTTTGCCTCAATAACATCAATCGTTCAGGGGGAACGATTACCCTCGATAACCTGATCGTCGATAAAGTGTTTGATCAGGTGTTGAAGGATGCTAAACAGCCCCCCCTGTGGAGATCACTCTGTCTCAGAACCCGGAAGTAGAAAAGAAGCCTAACCCAGAAGCGGAAAATGGGGGCACAAAGCAATGGGTCATCATTACCATCTTGGCGGTTTTGTACTTAATTCTCAGGGTCTCAATTCGGCGAAAATAGCGTTCACCTACAGCCCTCAAAGACAAAAGCAGACAAGAAGAAATCACCATGAAGATCCAATTTACACTTATTCAGACAATCTCAGTGGTGGCTTTGGCCGCGGCTGGATTCACGCTGCAAATTCAGGCTGGTGCCAAGCTGCCCAATGTGGTGATCCTTTACGCTGATGATATGGGTGTGGCCGATGTCTCCTATGGTGACAAGAAAGACA
>CAYSOI010000232.1:0-2673 GCA_964432425.1 uncultured Opitutales bacterium
TCTCTGCGTGAGATCCCTTTATTGGGCGATGAGGACGATGCCGACCACCAATAAGGAAGCTCCGATGATTCTTCGGGTGGCGACGGCTTTGTTGCTGGAGGCATCATTGAGGCCAATGGATTTGCCGAGCCACATAGCGAAAACAATGCTCCAGAGTCCGCGGGAGGCGTAGAGGATGTTGACTTCCGTGGGGACGTTGTAAAAGCCTACGGCGATGCTCATGAGTACGGCCTGGCCAGCAACAAGGATACTTCCCCACAGTAACCACTTGTCCGCTTCCGGTTGCCATTCGAAGAATTTTTCCCGGCAGAGTGGTATGACCGGTATGGAAAGGACTCCGACCGTGGCTACCATGACGAAGAGCATGTTGAACTTGTCGCCGTAGCGTGCGAATTGTGGAACCAGTGCATCCACCAGCCCAAAGCAGGCCGAGGTAAATATGGCGAGGATCAGACTCAGCAGGTGAGGCGTATAGTGTTTGTTGGGCCAACCCAGTAAACCTACCGCAATGCCAGCCAGAGCTGCAGAAATCCATAACTTCCCCGGTAAATTGGACTCAAACTGAAGCAGGACCAGGAACAACGCCACAAACAAGCTCTTGCTGCCCATGACAGAGGTGACAATCGACGCATCCCCTCTGCGAAGAGCCACAAAGCAGGACATTTGGGCAAAGAAGAAAAGTACACCCACCAGCACCCCTTCCTTGAAATCCATCATGGAAATCGGCCCATCCGCCAAAAAGGGATAAGGCAGAAAACAAAGAGTAATCGCCCAATTTGACCAGACCAATGACCGAAAAGTCCCTGCTCCACAATCCAGTGCCTTTTTGGAAAAGATCGCAGAAAGGGCGTACGTGGCACCGGCAGCCAGAGCCAGGGAGTAGGGGACAAGATTGGTCACAAGATAGGCTTTATGGAGGCAAATTTCCTGTCTTACCAATACAAAAGAAATATGATGCTCAGACCTTTGTTATCGAGGCTACTTGTTTTTCAAATACTTGACGACATCATTGTGATTACCAACCATCCGAAATATCAATGTATTTCCATATCTTAGGAATATGATCCTTAGATGTAATCCTGCCCGACACTCGTATGTGTCTTTTGCCAGCTTTCGGATACCAATCCCTGCATGCAGGTGCGGATTGCCAAAGTGGGTTGTTGTGTCGAAAATTGATTCCATACAAGCCACTCTCTCTTCCTTCGAAAGTGCCCGAAGGCTTTTCAAAAGAGAAGCTTCTATCTCAATTTTCAACTTCAAGTGCTTTGGAGAGTTCTTCTTTTGATGAAAATTCCAGAAAATCCTTAGGATTCTCTTTATACTCTCGTTTCATTCTATCTGAGAAATTATCCAACTCTTCAGTCGTGACTCCGTATTCACTTTGGGCATAGCAGGGGTCTTCTTCCACTGCTGTAATCCGCACCTTACGAAGAGCAATGAGATCACTGCCAGAAATGATCCCTATCTCCTCACCTTTGGCTGCTGCAGATAAGCATTTCCCCAAGTTCTTCTTGGCTTCAGTAATGGTGAGGGTCTTCATGGGGATTATTCTCAGCCTTAATTGAGTCTTGTCAAGGGCGGTATCTGGGTTCCTATATTGTCCTACGCCAAAATATCCTTGAGCACATGGCCGTGGATATCAGTCAGTCGGAAGTCGCGGCCCTGGTAGCGATAGGTGAGGCGTTCGTGGTCGATACCGAGAAGGTGCAGGAGGGTGGCATTGCGGTCGTGGATGTGCATGGTACCGGGAGTCCAGGTGTCTTTGTTGGGCTTGAGAGGATTGCCGTCTTCGTCGGCGATGTTGTAGCCGTAGTCATCGGAACGTCCGTAGGTGATGCCGGGTTGTATGCCTCCGCCTGCCATCCAGGTCGTGAAACAGCGGGGGTGGTGGTCACGACCATAGTTTTCACGGGAGAGTTTGCCCTGGCAGTAGGAGGTTCTGCCAAATTCACCGCCCCAGACCACGAGGGTCTCGTCGAGCATGTCGCGTTGTTTGAGGTCGGTGATGAGTGCGGCAGTGGCTTGGTCAATGTCGCGGCACTGGGATTCGTGCTCTCTGGGGAGATTGCCATGAGCATCCCAGCCTCGGTGGAAGATCTGGATATTGCGAACACCACGTTCGGCGAGGCGGCGGGCATTGAGACAACAAGCTGCGAATGTGCCTGGAGTGCGGGAGTCTTTGCCGTAAAGCTCGAAGGTCTTGTTCGATTCCTTACTGTGGTCCATCAGTTCTGGAATGGAACTCTGCATCCGGTAGGCCATTTCATGCTGTTTGATCCGGGCCAGAATTTCCGGATCTCCAAACTTTTCGTATTGCGATTCGTTCAGTGCGGCCAGGGCATCGAGTTGAGCACGACGATTTTGCCGGGAAACATTCTTGGGATTGGAAAGGTACAGCACTGGATCACCAATGCTGCGAAGGAGGATGCCCTGGTGTTCGGAAGGCATGAAGCCGGTTCCCCAAAGTCGGCTGAACAGGCTTTGCTCGGCATGATTGGACCGTGCATGCATCACGACGTAGTTGGGCAGGTTTTCATTCACACTTCCCAATCCATAACTGAGCCAGGCCCCCAAACTTGGGCGTCCGGGAATTTGAGCACCGGTCTGGATGTAGGTGACGGCTGGATCGTGGTTGATGGCCTCGGTAAAGGTACTGTTGATGACGCAAAGATC
>CAYSOI010000232.1:2773-6982 GCA_964432425.1 uncultured Opitutales bacterium
CCCAAGCCAAGGGTTGCACTGCCAAAAAGGTTTCTGCGTGTGAGGTTGAGGTCGATGTCGCGGAGAAGTGAGTTCATGATTTTGGGATCCATGTGTTAAAGATTAGTAGAGACGAAGAACGATGTCGCTGGCCAGAAGAGTGGAGCACAGTTGGGCCCATGCATCTTCCTCGCTGGAACCTTGTTCTTTCAAGTTGTTGACCAGTTTCTGGCAGGCATTCTGTTCCTTGGTTGAGGGTGTTCGGGATGCCAGTAATTCAAACAAATGCGGGATTCTTTTGGCGGAGTCCTTTTCCACGGCGATGATCTTCTTCGCCAGAGCATTGGCCATTTCGACCCGTTGGGTTTCGTTAAAGAGACCGAGGGATTGCAGCGGCGTGTTGGTACGGGATCTTTGCAAGCAACTGGATTCCCGGCTGGGAGCATCAAATAAAGTCATCATCGGGTGTGGACTGGTGCGTTTCCAGTAAACATACAGGCTGCGGCGGTAGACTTTCTCGCCTTTGTCTGCGACGTAGTTCTTGGTGTTACTGGCTGGGTGAGCCAGGGCTTTCCACATGCCTGCTGGTTGAGGGGGGCGAACGCCTTCACCGCCAATGGAGGGATCGAGCAGACCACTGGCCCAGAGCCCCATGTCGCGAATGACTTCCGCATCTAGGCGGAAGGCTGGGCCGCGTGCCAGAAGTCGATTGTCCGGATCCTCCAAGCCTTTGCGGAGTCCGGAACTCTGTCGGAAGGTACGACTCATGACAAAGGTCTTGATGAGTTGTTTCTGGTTCCATCCTTTTTCCTGGAAATCTACGGCGAGCCAGTCGAGGAGTTCCGGGTGAACCGGTTGCTGACCCTGCAGACCAAAGTCTTCCGGTGTAGGTACCAAGCCTGTTCCAAAGATACGGCTCCAGATCTGGTTGACGACCACTCGGGACACGAGGGGATTCTGGCGGGAGGTCAACCATTGGGCAAGACCCAGGCGGTTTTGTGGAGCACCTTCGGGGAGCGGTCCAAGAATTTCCGGAGTTTCTGGAACCAGTGGATCTCCGGAGGGCAAATTGTATTCTCCGCGAAGCAGCACTTTGGTCGCCCGGCGGTTGGGAAGTTCTCTTGCGATCAGGGTGGTGGAGAACCCTTTTTCGAGAGCCTCCATTTTCTTCTGCAAATCCTGAGCTTCTTTGCGGAAGGTTTCCTGTTGAGCAAAGGTGTCGGCACCGGCCAGGGTTTTCAGGCGTTGAGCATCATTGCCTTTGGTGAGATCGGCGTTGAGTTGTTTGGCTGCCTTGTCCCATTTGGCCAAGAGTTTGGAACGTTCTTTGGTCAGCTTGTGGTATTGTGCCCATTCTTCAGGAGTCGAGGGAGCTTTGATGTGGTCGCCGTAATCGTATTTATTGCGATCCAGGGCAGGTTCCGCGGTGTTGTTGAAGAAGGCGAAGAGTTGGTAATATTCCTTTTGGGAAATGGGGTCGTATTTATGTGTGTGGCATCTTGCACAATTGAGAGTCAGACCCAATAGGACGGTCCCGAAGTTCTCCGTACGATCGAAGTTGTTCTTGGCCTGAAACTCTTCATTGATGGCGCCACCTTCCCCTGTAGTGGGATTCATTCGGACGAAGCCGGTGGCGACCCGTTGCTCCAGAGTTGGTTCGGGCAAAAGGTCCCCCGCCAATTGCCAGGTCAGAAAATCATTGAGCGGTAGGTTCTGGTTGAAGGCCCGAACCACCCAGTCGCGGAACGGATAGATGCCGCGTTTGTTGTCGAGGTGCAGCCCGTGAGTATCTCCATAACGGATCGCATCGAGCCAGTATCGGGCCTGATGTTCTCCAAAACCTGTATCAGCCAGCAAGCTGTCCACATACTTCTCATAAGCATTCGGGCTTTTGTCGGAGAGGAATGTCTTGAGTTGCTCCGGCTCAGGTGGAAGACCAGTTAACACCAGGGCTGCACGTCTGGCCAAAGTGGGGCGATCCGCTTCCGGTGCAAAGTCCAGTTTTTCAGATTTCAATTTCTGCCCAACAAAAGCATCCACAGGATTCCCTTTGGCAGGCATGGCTACTTTCCTGGGCGGGACAAAAGACCAGTGGCTTGAATAGTTCCCGCCTTCATGTATCCATTGGGTGAGGAGTTCCTTTTCTTTTTTCGTGAGTGGCTTACCCTTTTTCTCAGGAGGCATTGGATCGTCCTCATCCAGAATACGAATCAACAATTCACTTTCCTTGAGCTTCTTCGGATTGATCGCCTGGTAATCTCCAAGGTCTTTTGTCGCCGCAGCATACGAATCCAGCCGCACCAAATCCTTCTTCTTCGTGTCCGGACCATGGCACGCAAAGCACTTGTTGGACAAAATCGGCAGAATCTGACGAGAGAAGTCGATGGATTCTTTAGCAAACCCGGAATGAGCTTGCAGAATGAACAATAGCAAAACCGCAGGACGGAGAAATGAATTCATGGATATTTCGGTAACAATTTAAGGTGTCGTGGCAACTACCTTTCTACTAGTCACAATATCCCAGAAAAGTAGCTGAGGCGTCTCGTCTCAGTAGAACCGCAGCGAGACGCCTCAGCTACTTTCGAGTCTATAACTTTAGAAACACCCACCAAGCAAATGTCGAAGGGTTTTTCAAAGGCTCTTGGGGGTGGTCTGTATAAAAGAGGTTCTGTTTTTCGGTATAAAACTCATGAGGAAGCAAATCAGTGCGAACTCCAGAGAATGGTGAAGAGAGCGATTCGGGTGAATTGACATCAAGAGATCCCTCCGTGGAGGATCTTGTCGAGTTGTATCAGGATTTGTTGACTGACTCCCAGGTGAAGCATCCCACAGGCACGAAGTGCCGACAGCCATTAGCCGCGAGTGCCAACCCGCGGAAACAGAGAACAATATTTCAAGCCGCTTAGCGGCGACAGCAAAGTTGAAGGACTGGCCTTCAGGTAATGGAATGATGTGGATTGTTTGAAGCCATAAGTGGATGCACTCCATAACTCCAACACACCAGCAAGTGGAAGTTAGAAGGAGGCTATCCACTCTTCTCTCCCTACATCCCTCGATTTCTTGCCCTTTCACCCATGGTTTAGTAACAAATTATAGGTTTTCTCAAAAAACTTTACGAAACAAAGAAATGTGCTGAAGGCACATCGCATAATAGCTCAGGGTTTCAACCCTAGGTTTGTCCCTTTGATCGGCATTGCGGGATATCATCCTGCCTATTCCTGCGAACTTTCAGCACGCAATTGGAAACCATATTTTTTCCCAAGGTTGAAACCTTGGGCTGTTATCCTACGAACCTTCAGTTCGTCTCCATTGACTCAATCGGAAACATTTTATGAGAGTACCCGTGGACTCCCCCTGTCCCGTTTCGATCTTCTGACTGTTTCCCGGCGACAAAGCCCCGCGTTGACCCCGCATCCGATTCTCCGGAACCTCCACTTACGGACCCGTATGAGTGGTGGTGTGGGAGCTGGGGGCAGTGATGGCCCTGGCTACCCGATTAGTGTTTGATTTTCAACTCTTTGGCCAACTTGTCCAATTTGTTGTCAAGAGTCCAAAGAGGGGTCTGAGAGATGAGGGAGGAACAAAGAATGTGAGTATCAAAATACCCAACTCCTTTTCCATAAATTTTGTGTGCTTCAATAAAGTGAATCACTTCCTGATGGGTGGCTTCTCCAATCAAAGGTAGATTGTCCAGGAGTGATAAAAATGTATCTCTTTGTGAGATATTTCCTATATGGAGTTCCCCAATCACCATTGGGTGGGTTGCGACTTCGCCTTCTTCCAGTAGGTCTTGGAGTAATCCATTTCCGGACCTGAGAAAATCAATCCAGACTGAGGTATCTACCAGGATCATCCCTATCTTCTGGGAATATCTTTGATTTTGGGTGATGTTCCCCCGAGAAGGGCCAACCTTCTTGAACTTTCTTTTTGAATCAACGCTTTCAGTCCCTCGTGCAGAAGTTGGGTTTTCTCTTTGATCCCCGTCAATTTCGAGGCCTTCTCTAACATTTGATCATCAATGTTCAGTGTCGTTCTCATGCATCAATGTCTGCATAAAACATGCAGATGTCAAACTTGGCTTTTTCCTATTGAAGTCGCACTGACCCCTTTGGGGCCCTTTTATGTTGGAGTTCACGCTTAGCGTGTTCTTGAATAGCACGATAAATCGTGAACTCCAACGAGTGATCAATCTTTTGGCAGGTTGCTGCCTGTCACATCTTCCAGTATCCT
>CAYSOI010000233.1:0-6951 GCA_964432425.1 uncultured Opitutales bacterium
TTATACCAAGTCGAAAAAGAAATGATAGAATCAACATCTAGTTTCCCCATGGAGTTCGCCATGCCTAACATTTATTAATTCCATATCACATATTCCCTAAGCCCAACGGGCTTTTGCATACTAGCCCAGGGCACCGCCCTGGGTGTAAGGTTAGCCTAGGAAAGCAGGCTGAAGGCCTGCCGCATAAATGACTCCCCAACCCCTTTTTGACTCTGTGTTGCTGACATCTGTATGCCGCAGACTTTCAGCCTGCCATTTTTCTAACCCTGGTACCCAGGGCGGTGCCCTGGGCTAGTATGCTTGAGCCCGTTGGGCTCCATTCAAAACTATCAGATATTTGATTCAGAACGCGGAACAAATTGTGCATGGCACACTAGATATGTTTTGAAGAATTCATCCCCAACGAAATGACCAAACCTTTTTAGAATTGGTATTATACACAGATCAAATCCGACTGGATCTCAGTGAAATAATGATCATCCACAGCCCGTTTGGATACCAAATCAACTGGAACTTCAAGGATCTCTTCTAAACGGTTGGCCAAGTTCACAAAGCCAATCCCAATTTCAGGATCCACATCAACAAGAATATCCACATCCCGACATTCTGCTTCATTCCGAGCAACTGATCCAAAAATCTCCATAGATTTCAGAGGATAGTCTTGAAACAGAGAAAGCTTCTCCTCCCTCAATCGTTCCAAAATCTCGTCACAAGTTCTCATTACTTGAATTGAAATACCAATTTACAGGCAAGAAGTCAAAATGCGAGACAACTTTCCGGCAACTCTCCCCCATCCGAACTCTCCCTCAACTCCCGAATCGCCTCCAAAATCCTTCCCGCCGCAAACTCCATCTCCTCCTCCGAATTGAACCGACTCACCCCAACCCTAATGCTCGAAGTCGCCAACTCCGCAGGCACCCCAATTGCTCTCAACACATGCGATGGTGCTGGGATCGCCGAAGTACAAGCCGACCCCGCCGACATCGCCAATTCCGGCACCTTCATCAACAAATTCATCGCATCCACACCCGGCACAGAAAAATTCAAATTCCCAGCCAACGTCTCCACCGGATGCCCATTCCGCACCAACGTCTCATCTCCAACCTTCAGCAAACCCCACAACCGATCCCGCAACCCTCGAATGTACTCATCCTGCTCCACCCGCCCTTCCCTTGCGATTTCACAAGCCTGCCCAAAACCCACAATCCCCGGCACATTCAAAGTCCCTGAACGCAGCCCCTTCTCATGGCCACCACCATGTATCTGCGCATCAAGCCGCACTCTCGGACCTCGCCGCCTCACATACAAACACCCCACACCCTTCGGCCCATGCAACTTATGAGCCGTTGCCGAAAGCAAATCAATCTTCTGCCCCTCCACATCCAACATCACCTTCCCCAACGATTGAGCTGCATCCACATGCAAAAACGCTCCATTCTTTCGAGCCACTTCTCCTATCGCGGCCAGATCCTGAATCGTCCCAATCTCATTATTCGCATGCAAAACCGACACCACCAACGTCTCCCCGGAAACCACATTGTCCAACTCCTCCAAACACACCTTCCCCATCTCATCCACACCCAAATACGTCACCTCAAAACCCTCCTTTTCCAGATACCCACAAGCATCCAAAGTCGCGGAATGTTCAGTCTTCAGCGTCACAACCTGCTTCCGCTTCTCCCCATAAAATGAAGCCACTCCCTTCAACGCCAAATTGATCGACTCCGTAGCCCCACTCGTAAAATAAATCGCCTGCGATTCCGCCCCGATCAATTCTCCAATCTGCCCCCGAGCCTTTTCCACCGCAGCCGAAGCCTCCTTTCCAAACACATGCCAACTCGCTGCATTCCCCGGCAATTCACACCAGTACGGCTGCATCGCCTCCAACACCTTCGGATCGACCGCCGTCGTTGCATGATTGTCCAAATATATCCTCTTCATCTTATTCATCCAACAAGAGTCTCCACTCCCTGTGCGAGATTTTTCTTTCCCCTAAAACCCACATCACTCATTCTCCGCCCCATTATGTACATAAAGATGGCTAAACGCGTTTTGTTCGAGACCGACAAACGCCTCGTATGGAAACTTTTCTGGAACATGGGAATCAAAGGAGCCCGCTCCGTCATGCTTCACAAAAAGCGGATGAAACAAGGCGAGTTCTTCCCACCATTCCTCTACATTTCCATTATCAACAGCTGCAACCTCCAGTGCCAGGGCTGCTGGGTCGACGTCAAAGCCAAGCAACACAAACTCGACGTCTCCGCCATGGACAAAATGATCAACGAAGCCAAGGCCGCCGGAAACAGCTTCTTCGGCATCCTCGGCGGAGAACCCTTCATGCACAAGGAACTCCTCCAGATCTTCCGCAATCACCCCGACGCCTACTTCCAGGTCTTCACCAACGGCCAACTCATCACCAAAGAAATTGCCCAGGAACTCCGCAAACTCGGCAACGTCTCCCCGCTCATCAGCCTCGAAGGCAGCGAAATCGTCAGCGACGAACGTCGCGGCGGCAAAGAAGTCTTCTCCCGCTCCATGCAAGGGTTACAAAACTGCCTCGATGCCAAACTCCTCACCGGCGTCTGCACCAGCATTTGCAAAACCAACATCGACGACATGGTCCGCGATGAATGGACCGACCGACTCATCGAAATGGGCGTCTTCTACATGTGGTTCCACGTCTATCGGGCCATCGGCCCCGACGCCTGCGAAGACCTCGCCCTCTCCCCCGAAGAACAACGCCGCGTCCGCGAATTCGTCGTCAACACCCGAGTCCGCAAACCCATCGGAGTCGTCGACGCCTACTACGGACACGACGGCCAGGCACTCTGCCCCGCCGCCACCGGCATCAGTCACCACATCAGCCCCTACGGCGACATCGAACCCTGCCCCATCATTCAATTTGCCAAAGAAACCATTCACGACGAACGCGGCATCCGGCAAACCCTCGTCCAATCCCAATTCCTCGAAGACTTCCGCAAACTCGCCCAGGAAAACACCCGAGGCTGCATCGTCCTCGAACGCCCCGACCTTCTCGGCGACCTCGCCAAACAACACGACGCCAAGGACACCACCCAACGCAAGCAAGCCTACGAAGAACTCGCCGCTCTCCAACCCAAACCCTCCCAAGCCGAGAGCAACCTCGAACCCATCCCCGAAAAAAGCCTCGTCTACTACCTCGCCAAGAAATGGTTCTTCAACGACTTCGGCGTCTACAAAAACCTAAAACCCACCCCTAGACCACAGCCAAAAGCCGAGCCCCCCGTAGAGAAAACCCTCACTTAAACCGACTTCTCAAAGCACTGTAGACAGAAGATGCAAAATCTTCTGATTACTCGACCTCACATCGTTCAAATTATCTTCTGAACTGACCGCCACTATTACCGGAAGAGGTCACTGTGACTACCAGTCCTCTCAAGAAACAAAGTGTCCTCATTCACTCTGTAAATCAAAACCCAATCCGGTTCGATATGGCAGTCTCGTGAACCCACCCAATTGCCAGTCAATGCATGATCCCGATACCGTGCATCCAGCGTTTCGCCGTTGAGAAGCAACAGGACAACTTCATGCAATTTGGCTATGTCCTTCCCACGTTTCCGCAACCTCTTGATGTCTCTCTTAAAGGGACTGGTCTGGAAAATGGTCATCAATCCTTCCAGCTATCAAACAATTCCTCTACAGAATCAAACCTCTCCAGATTCTTGCCTTCCCGTGAATCTCGCAAGGCATCTTCCGTCTCTTCATTTGGAATTTTCACTTCAAAAGGCAGCCCGTTCTGCAAAGTGATTTGCGTATAAAACATCCGTATCGCCTCAGTTGGACTCAACCCCAATCGAGATAAGATCCCTTCGGCCTTTTCCTTAATTTCAGGTTCAATACGACTGTGGACTGCGGCGGACTTCATTACCAAAACGTGTTGCACACGCAACGCACTGTCAAGTTCCATAGTTTCTTATAAAGCAAGCAATCCGCTGGAGTATAGCCTTTAGGCGACAATAAACCCCTCTCACTCTTTAAAAAATTATGGGTGAAACTCTAGCCTCCACCCCATAAGAACTCAGGCCGTCCCGAACCCCCTACTTCAACTCCTTAAACTTCACATTCCGGAACGTCAGCGGCCCACCATGGTCCTGCAAGGAAATGTACCCCTTCAATGGATGGTCCTTCCGATCCCCCTTGCTCAGATCCACTTCATTGACCACCTCGCCGTTTATCGATATCGTCACATCCTGGCCCACCGCCTTCACCGTCATGGTGTTCCACTTGCCTGGAGGATTCAAATTATACTTCGTCGCCCCCTGAAGCTTGATGATGCCGCCCATATCATGCGGTCCGGGTTTACCTCCCTTTTTCATCCCATCCCGAATCTGCACTTCCATCCCCTTCTTCACAGGATCTTTCTTATCAAAAGCCCGGAAGAACAACCCACTGTTGCCCCCTTTTACCAAATTGAAATCCACCGACATTTCAAAATCCGCATACTCCCCCTTCACCCACAAATAGGCATCATAACGCTTCCACCCGGACTCCCCTTCACGAGGCTCCAGAGTCAACACCCCCTTGTCATCCACCTTCCAATTCCCGGTAGTCTCAAAATTCGAAAGATCCTTCGTAATCAAATTCTTCCACCCACAGTCCTCAGCAAAAAGACCCGTTGAAAGTAAAAACGCAGAGAGTGAAACAAGCAGTGATTTTTTCATAAGTTTTCCAAAGTTGAAGTGACCAAAACCTGACCGTTATGCCCTCTTCTCAAAAAACTCCAGCCTTTCCGTCATAATTCCCCCAAGCGGTGCCAGTGGTATACAGTGCCTCCTCATATCACATTTTGGGCTGACGGCCCAATAGATCAAAGCCCAGTGCCTTTAGGCCTGGGTATTGAGTATAGTAGAATACCGGCCTGTAGGGTCGGAAGAATGTACATCGATCATGTTGGAACCCAAAGATTCGTTTTCTCCAGTGCGGCTTGAAAGTCACTGGCTAAGGGAGCTTGAATGTTGACCATTTCCCGAGAGAAGGGGTGCTGAAAAGTTACTTCAGTAGCAGCAAGGAAAAGACGTTGGATGCCATATCGCTGTCGAAACGCAATATTGTGCACACAGTCACCGTAGCGTGTGTCACCGATGATGGGGCAATTGATGTGGGCGAGATGACGGCGGAGTTGGTGACGACGACCGGTTTCAGGCCGGAGTTCGACGAGGGAGTATCGTGTGGCAGAGTAATGGTGGATGGGAACGGGAAGTTCTGTTTTCGAGAGTCGAGTGAATACCGTTCGGGTATCCTGCGTAGTCTCGCTCTTGATACGGGCATCATTGTCTTCAAACTTACGAAGTGGATGTTCGATCACTCCACTCTCAGGAGCAAAGCCACGCACGATGGCCTGGTAGGTTTTGCTCACTCGTTTTTCCTGAAAGGCAATGGATAATGCCGAGTGAGCCTCTGGATCAAAAGCAAAGATAAGAATACCTGAAGTCGGACGGTCCAGACGATGGCAGGGAGTGACCTGTTGGCCAATCTGATCGCGGAGTAACTGAATGGCAAATTGAGTTTCCTTCTTGTCCAGAGGCGTACGGTGAACAAGCAGACCACTGGGCTTATGGATAGCAATGAACCGATCATCCCGATACAGAACAGGAAGATGAATCGGGACAGACTCAGTTGGAGAACTGCCTTGAATATCAGCGGAGAGAGACATGGACGGAACAGAAAGGCTTCCCCTGGACTGAGTCAACAAACCGGCGAGCCAATGCGGTCAAACGTAGACTTTGATGACGCAGACCGCATTTCTGGCACCACTGTTTTCTCAAACTTTCTTGCTTTCAATCACTGTGGCCAGACGGGCGATGCTTCTGGCATCGTCGATGCCTCTGTGTGGAGTGCCCTTGAACTCCAGTCCCGACCTCCTAAGTGCCTGGCCGACTCCGAAGCGTTTTCGTGTGCCGAGCACTTTGGAAAACTCGGCTTTCACGTTCACATGCTGATCGCCAAATGGGAAGTCTACTTCATGAAAACGGCAATCCTGCTGCAATTGCTTCGCATCATATTCTCCCCATGAGCAGAAGAGCGCAGTGGTGTATTGCCCCAGCCAATGAGTAAACGTTTCGAGGACTTTTGGGAAATTGGGAGCCGCATCGACCTGATCCTGGGTGATGGAAGTCAAGGTTTTGCAGAAGTCGGTCAGGATGGGGTTTCTTATGGGTCTCACGAAGGATTGGAATTCACTGATAACCTCTCCCCCGCCCTCCACGGCACAGGCCCCGATTTCAATGATCTCCATTTCACTTCGGGGGAATTCATCGTGTTCACAACACGTAGCTTCCAAATCTACGATGATTTTCATTATTGAATAACTGTAGGCCTTTTTTAGTGCCGTTCTTACCAATCGGTTGGTGAGAAACAAGAGAGAAGCGAACGAAGCTCCGGCGGGTATTCGGCTTCCGCAGGTCGTATAGGTCCTATATGACCTATATGACCTATACCAAGGCACTGCCAAAGAGCCATTGCCTCAGCGGAAACCTTATCCAGCATTTGGACGGCCTAAAGGACCGTCCTACGGAGGAAGGGGCCATCTTGTCGGGCGGTCATTTGGGTTTCGGCTATGCAGGTTCAGGACTTTCCGTGTCATTTTCCAAAATTTTCCTGGTGATGGAGGAGCAAAAGACTTGACCGGAAACCCTTCTTTGAGAAAAGATTCTGCTTTTACCAAGGACGCCGAGATAGCTCAGCTGGTAGAGCAACGCATTCGTAATGAGCAATGCGGGTCACCTATGAATCGTCACTCATTCCTCTATCCCTCTTAAATAAAGGGATCTGTCGACTTTGGGTAATTTATAGAATTGTGCCATAACGTGCATCTTTTTGTAGTTTTAAGCAAAATTCCGTGGCACAAACGTGGCACAGAGAATATACTTTTTAACTCGGAACAAGATGGATTCCGTCCCCTAGAAATTGTCC
>CAYSOI010000234.1:0-4470 GCA_964432425.1 uncultured Opitutales bacterium
GTCATAGTCGGCCCCGCCCTTGTCGCCATCCATCGCCAGAAACGCCAATTCGCCTTCCAAAGTGTGATTGAGGGTCATGTTGTCGGTAAATTGCCAACCGAATTTAGGAATGGCGATTCCCACATCGGAACCCAAATCATTGTTATCGAATAACACGGAGAGCCCAAGGTTCAATGAAGCTTGAGCTGCTGTTGTTACAAGTGCCAAAATGGCCAGAATTCCAGTGAGTTTTTTCATATGAAGGGCTGAAAGGGTTTGTGTTTTAAAGGGTCAACAAAAGGAGGGGGCTTTCCATGATCAAGCTTTTTTTGAAACCTGCATAGATCTTGACGAGGCTGAAGTGAGCCTGCCAACCAGATTGAGGAGCATCGGGTGGGAAAGTTAGATGCTTGGTTTAAGTCAGAATTTCGGCAAGTGTCCCTTGGCTGAACTTAAAGGAATCTACCGGGCAACCCATTTGCTGGAGGATGGTCAGGTAGAGGTCGGAGGCTTCGCGGCCTGGGAACTTGACGTGTTGGTTGTGTTTGAATCCCAGTTTGCTTCCGCCTGCGAGGACGATGGGGAAGCTGCTGCCGACGTGGCTGCTGACCTGAGCTCCACCGAAGAGAATAGCGGTGTGATCCAGAAGAGTGCCTTCGGAAGCTTCAATGGATTGAAGTTTGTCCATGAGGCGGGCAATTTGGCCGGAGAGCATTTTGTCGCGTTGGGCGATGACTTTTACGTCCGGATTCTCTGCGCCGCGATTGCCGCCGCCTTTGTGGTGGAAATCGTGAGCTCCACGGAGAGAGGCTCCAGCTGTTTTGGCCCAGTCCTTATAGTCGTCATAGTTGGGGCCACCTTCGCCGCCGAGGACTTGGGTAACGACCCTCGTCATGTCCGTTTGGAAGGCCAGAGCAATGAGGTCGATCATCAGCTCGATGTGGGTGGCGAATTTGTTTTTGCCCGGATCGAGGCGAACGCCGGATTCATCAAATTGGGGGCGTCCCTGTTCGAGAATGGAGTCCTTGGCGATGAGCCGTTTTTCCACTTCTCGAATGGATTGCAGGTATTGCTCAAGGCGTTGTTGGTCGGCATAGCCAAGTTCTTTCTTGAGGGAAGAAACATTTCCAGATGCGATATCCAGGACGCTGCGATCCAGGGCCAGGCGTTCTTGAGCTTCTTTGATTTGGGCTTTGTCTGCGGGTGGAAAAAGGCGTTCAAAAACGGTGCGATGGGTTCCCGTTGCCGGAATGTCGGCTCCCATGGCATTGCGGGAAAGAGTTGTTGTCCCAACACCATCTTTCCAGGAAAGGGAAAGAGAGGGGAGATAGGTGGGACCAGCATGCTTGGCGGCGACCTGGTCCATGGAGATGGAGTTGGTCAGGGCTCCTGGGGTGAGATTGATATTGTGTCCGGTCAACCAGTTGTAGGGATGAACGTGCCCGGAGATACGGCCCTGAATGTGGGAAAGATTGGAAAGTACGGAGAAGTTCTGACGATGTTTTTCGAGCGGCTTGTGTGACTCGGCGATGGTGTAGTTGGCACCTTCATCTTTGGGATACCAATTGTAAGGGTTGATACAGCCAGGAATGTAGAATGCAGCGAGGCGGGAGGGATCTTTTCGATTGGAAGCGGCGGCCACAGTCTGCTTGCCCATGATTTCCAGCCAGGGAAGGGCAATGCTTGCACCCATACCACGAAGGATTGTTCTACGATTCATTGAAGGAGTCGGTATGTTCATGTCTCTGGCTTTCGGTTTAGTGCTTGGTAAAGGTCTCGGAGTCCAACAGTTTTTTCAGGCAGTCCTTGAGCCGCATTGATTGGTTTTCCTGAAGGATTGTACGGATTGTGGCAATATCGTCAACATCGGGAGTGCGTCCTGTGCCGTAGAGGACTAGGTTTTTCAATAAGCCTCCAGCAACATCTTCCATATAGCTCTGAGTCACGATTTTCTTCCATTCTTCGTAATTTTTGAAGGGTTCTCCACGGGGTAGATGTCCGCTGGCATCCACAGGTCTCGATTTTCCAGCTCCACGCCAGGCAATCTTTCCATCAAGTTCGTCCCGTTTGTAGGATTCATATTCTTTGTCCCGCCAACGGCCAGAGATGTCAAAGTTTTGGAAGGCGAAACCAAGTGGGTCCATGTACTTGTGACACACCGAACACTTTTCATCATTCTGGTGTTGTACCAAGAGTTCGCGGAAGGTTTTGCCTTTGTTTTTTCCAGACGAGGGGTCGAGTTCTGGCACTTCCAGCGGGGGAGGCGGTGGTGGTTTGTCCAGAATGTGACGAAGTGCCCAGGCTCCACGATAGATCACCCAATTCTCTCCCATCCAGCACAGCATCGATTGAATCCCCGCATGAGAGAGCACTCCACCACTTCGGGGATCATCTTTGCGGAGGGGTACTTTTCTCATGTGACTGCCCTCAATTCCCTTGTAATCATAATGACGTGCCAGGATGTTGTTCATCATGGTCCAGTCGCTCTGGATGAGTTCTGACGCCGGACGGTTTTCATCAAACAAAGTTTGGATGTACTGGATGGTTTCCTGACGCATGGATTCCTTCAAATTTCGCCCAAACTTAAAGTCCTGCTTTTTGATATGGTCCATCACGAGGGTAATGGGCTGCTCCATTTCCAACCATTGGAGAACGAAAGGTGTCCAGAAATGAGAGTGGGCTTTGTCATTCTTCAACAGGCGTTCAATTTGTAGATCCAGAACCTTGGCATCTTTCAATTTGCCTGCATCGGCCAACTTCCGAAGTTCAGTATCCGGAGGGGAGCCGTTGAGCAGAAAACTGAGGCGTGTCGCCAAGGCATGTTGGGGGTGATCGGATTGACTGGGAGAAGTCATGTAACGGAAAGGACCGCTCATCAGTGCTGATTGGAAGGTGGCTCTGAGGGCATTATCAAAACTCATCTCCTTCTTTCGCAGTGATTTGTAAAAATCCAGATACCGCTTTTGCTCCGCCTTGCTCACTGGACGTCTCCATGCCTTTTGCATCCAGAGGTTCAGCAGCTTTTCTGCGGAGTCGTCGTTATCCTTGATTTCCCCTAGATCGACACCCCAGGATTCCGGCGGCCATACATTCCGTTGCCCAATGACAAACTTTACGTCATGCAGCACCAGATAAGGATAAGGAGTTTCCTCAGGCTTTAGCTTTTTCTTTTTCTTATCCCACCATGGGCGGTAGAGGCCACTGGACCCTCCTGGTATTTTGTCCTCCGGCTTGGCTTTTTCATCATTGGCAAATCCTTTTACACCGTAGGGGAATTCGACTCGGTTCACCAACGTGACTTTGAGGCCTCGTTTGGAGTCCAGAGGAGCATCGTCGATTTGTGCGTCAAATTGAATGGTCCGGGGAGAATCGGTTTGGTTGCCTATCGGATAGTAGCCGAGGTTTCGGCCCGCCATTCTAGTCCAAAGCATCACATCCGGCATCTCCGGGAACTTGCCTTTGTGCACAGAAACCGAGGCGGTCATTCGGACGACCCCTTTCTTGTTTTTGGGATCAACCGGGAAATAGAACTCCTGGCCACCACGATCTCCCAGCCATTTGGGCTCAATGAGTAAACCTTTGCCTTCGAGTTTGTAGCCTCGGGTTTTGACGTAGGCACCTTCATGTTTCCAGTTATCCAATTCTTTTCGGGGGTCCTTACTTTCGGCCAAATTGGCCTGGTAGGTTTTGGCAGAATCCGGCTCTAGGAAACGGACTCCATCCACGGCCCGTCGGGTCACTTCCATGATTCTGGACACGGAGTCCGCCGCATCATGCAGCCCTTCGGCGCCGGTATCGAAGCCGTTCACTTTCCCATCTTCAGGCAACATGTAGGCGTAATCCACCTCCAGGCCTGTCAGATCCTGAAGTGCTGCCGATAGCTCCCGGCGATTGAGGCGGCGGGTTTTGCCAGTCCGGGCGGCCCGTTGTTCTTTTTCGATCCAGGCAAGAACTTTTTGAATCTCTGCAGCTGTCGGCGGTGTCTCCTCTTCGGGAGGCATTTCGCCGCCGGAAAGTTGCTCATGGACCAGAGTCCACAAGTGATGATTTTCAGGATCAAATTTCTGAATGTTATCGTACCGAATGCGCCCCTTTTGTTTCTCCGCTCCATGACAACGGAGACAATGCTTCTTCAGAAAAGAGGCGATGTCAGATTTGTAATCCGCAAAGACAGCGGAAATGGGAAGTATGAGAACAAGGAGTGCCCTGAAGAGTTTCATAGAAAGCACATTGTCATTTCGGAGAGACCAGCTTGTTGTCAAGTACCTCGGTATCATCTCCCGTCACTTCAACAGCTTTGTCATTCGGACGTTCTGAAATGGCTTGGTTTCCTGTGATCACTGCGGGCTTTTGTGAATTTCTCACCACGATGGCAGTTCCCCAGAAATCGGAGATCTCATTGTCCTTTGCAGTTACTTGTTTGGCTTTGTCCGCCAAGATGGCATGTCGCCATTTGGACACTTTGTTGTCGTTGAAATGCAGGGTGGATTT
>CAYSOI010000234.1:4570-6925 GCA_964432425.1 uncultured Opitutales bacterium
ACTACGGTTTTGGCAATAAGGGTGTTTTCACTGGCGGTGGCTTTGGCACCATTTCGCATGCCCAGCGCTGCGGTTTTGTTGCCTTCACAATGATTCTTGGTGATGGTCGCCCTGGCTCCATTGAGTCCGATCCCGGAGAGCCCGTTATCTTTACAGGTGTTTCCAGTAATGGTGGCATTGGCATTTTCCTTACAACCGATACCTGCCAACTTGTTGCGAAGGCAGGTGTTGCCGATCAAAGTCGGTTCAGCCAACTGCTTGCTCCCAATTCCGGCCATGTCGTTGTCAGTGCAAAGGTTTTCCTTCACGATGGGTTTTGTGTCCGAACCCGTTCGAATTCCAATTCCAGCCCGGCGGTTGTGATGACAATGATTATTGGTAACCGTCGGGTCACTGTCTTCACTGATACCGATCCCGGCCCGAACGTTATGGTGACAATGATTGTGCTGAATCGTCCCCGTTGCCTCCGTAAATCCAATTCCTGCGTAGTAGTTTTCGAAGCAATGATTGTGGGTCACGGTTGGGTTGGCACCTCTCATGATGCCCACACCACCTCCCATGTTCCGGTAGCAAATGTTTTTCGTGACCAAAGGCTCTACCTTTCGGCCCTTGGCGCCGGAAATCGCAATGCCTGTGTAGCCAATATGATGCACGATGTTATTTCGCACCTTGCAACTGACATTGATGTCGATTCCTGACGTACCTTCAGCACCAATGTGAACCATCTCCTGATCTTCACCTTGGGTGGCATGGTGTTTGTTCCATTTGGCTTCATCATACTTCCCGACTCCTGTGATGGTGAAGCCGTCCAGGGTCGAGTTCTCCGCCATTTTCACTCCCGGACCTTTGCCATTCGGATTAATGATGGTCTTGTTGGCACGTACCAAACCAAACTCTTCACCATCCTTTTTGGCTTTGGCATCATCTCCGGCACTTCGTAAGGTGATGCCAGGTTTGAGGGCGACCCGTTCCGTATAGGTGCCAGCGGACACCAGAACCGTGTCGCCCGACTTGGCAGCATCGATGGCTTTCTGGATAGTCGGAAAGTCTGAAGGCACTTTTAATTCAGCTCCATTGGCCAGCGACAAAAGGCTAAGCCATAGTAAGGTAGGGATGTATTTTTTCATTGGGTATCTCCTTGTTGGGATTTGAGTTTCTTTTCTGCATCAGCAAGCTGTTCCTGAGCCGCTTCGTATAAAATTTTTGCGGTTTCCAATTTCTTCTTGGATCGTTCCGCTTTCCGGTACTCTTGTTCCTTCTTTTTGTAATCTGCTTCCAGCTCTTTGGTTCTCTTGTCCAAGCCTTCATATTGGGCACTCAATTGCTCATGTTTTTTCGCGGCTTCTTTGACTTGGGGTTCGAGTTTGTTGATTTCGTTTTTTATCTTCGGATCATCCGGTTTGTTTTTGGCCTTGTTGGTAAGGCCCTTGAGCTTGCGATTCAAACTGTCGTGTTGCTTTCTAGCTTCATCAGATTTTTTGCGAATGTTGTCACGTTCCTTTCGAACAGGATCTACCTGCTTTTTCGCCGCCTCGTAGACCTCCTTCAGCTCCTTGGTTTTTTCATGCAATTCTTCAAAATCTTTTTCTGCGACTTTAAGGTCTGCTTTGGAGCGTTCGAGAGAGCGTTTGGATATTTCGTGAATTCTTTTGTAACGGACATTTTCGAGTTCCAGATTAGGCCAAATTTTCAACTCTGGCCGGCTCTTTCTCAGCTTCGTTATGGACGCCTTGGACACGTTGGTCTCCGAGAGGTTGACTGCTTTCAGAGAAGGTAAGCTTTCCAGCACTGAAAGAGACTGATCACTAATGGCGGTTTGGTAAAGGTTGAGAAACTGCAATTCCGGATGCTTGGAAAAAGGCTTCAGGCCATCATCCGTGATGGCGGTTTGCTCAAGGTAAAGGCGTTGAAGTTTAGACAGTTTGGAAAGCTGGGAAAGTTGGGCATCCGAAAGGGTCGTGCCTTTGAGTCGCAAAAGCGTAACTTCCGGAAGTTGAAGAATGGCATCGATGTGATCATTCCCAAGAGTGTTGTTGGCAAATTGAAGATCCACTTCGAGGGAAGAAGAATCCCGGCTGACTTGCCGAACTCTCCCATTGATGGACTCTATCTTTTTTACCGCCTGATCAATGTCGGCTCCTTCCAGCGGGATGGAGACGGAGAGAAGCCCAGCAAGGATGGTTGTCTGCAATAATCTCATCACAGGATTTCTGTCACCACTTTCGCAGACTTGTCGATCATGGGCATGGGGCGATTTCCAGCCGCGATGAATTCCTGATGGGTATCAATGCCAAGTATGGTGCAAAGTGTGGCAATAAAGTCGGGTGCGGAGATCGGGCGTTCGACCACATCATG